>JBBDLY010000417.1:11030-15022 GCA_040878585.1 Pirellulales bacterium | reverse complement strand
CGGCGGGGCAACTGGAAGGGGGTCCGCAACAAGCACGATGGCCCCATCGAATTGTACGACCTGGCCGAAGATGTTGGCGAAAAACGCAACGTGGCCGCCGACCATCCCGAGCAAGTCGCCTGGTTTGAACGCTACTTCCGCGACGCCCGCACTGCCTCGCCCAACTGGCCCTCGCCGCTGGACGGCGACCGTTAGACGGTGGCGCAACGCCACCTGCGCTGCCCGCGTCTGCCACGATCTGCGAGTATCTGCGTCATCTGCGGACAACCGCGCTGAGGCGTCCGCAGATTGCGCAGAAGCACGCAGATGAAACTCAACGATGCGAACAGTGACACCGATCCGTCAGGTAAGCAGATCGTTCAGCACGTGGCCGTGGACGTTGGTTAGGCGGCGTTCGATGCCGTTGTGGTAGTAGGAGAGTTTTTCGTGATCGAGGCCGAGCAGGTGCAGGATCGTGGCGTTTAGATCGTACAGCGGCGCGGGCTTTTCGACTGCGTAGTAGCCGAAGTCGTCGGTCGCGCCGTAACTTATGCCCCGCTTCACCCCGGCGCCGGTCATCCAGCAGGTGAAGCCATGCGGGTTGTGGTCGCGGCCGGCGGAGCCTTTCTGGAACATCGGCATGCGGCCAAACTCGGTACACCACACCACCAGCGTATCGTCGAGCAGTCCCCTGGCTTGTAGATCCTTGACGAGCGCCGTGGCGGGTTGATCGAGAATCTCGCCGTGGACGTCGTACTGAGGCTTGAGGCTGGTATGCCCGTCCCAGTTGAGCGTGCCGCCGCTGGCATAGGCGCCGTTGAACAACTGCACGAACCGCACGCCCTTTTCAAGCAGACGCCGCGCCAGGATGCAGTTCTTGGCGAAGTCGGCTTTCGTCTGATTCTTGGTATCGTCGGCGCCATACATCTTGAGCACGTGCGCCGGCTCGGTGGAGAGATCGGCGATCTCCGGCACCGACAATTGCATCTTGGCGGCCAGCTCGTAGCTGGCGATGCGGGCGGCCAGTTCGCCATCCTCCGGGTTGCGCCTCAGATGCTCTTCGTTGAGGCGTTGCAGCAGGTGCCGCGCCGCACGATCGGTGTCGGGGCCAATCTGGCCGGGCCGCGCCAGGTTGCGGACCGGGCTGGTGCTGTTCATCGGCGTGCCTTGAAACACCGCCGGCAGGAAGCCCGGCCCCCAGTTGTTGATGCTCGCTTGCGGTGTGCCGCGGGGATCGGGGATGGCGACGAAGGCGGGCAGGTTCTCGTTTTCGGTTCCCAAGGCGTAGGTCACCCACGCGCCGATGCTGGGAAACCCATCGAGCGTGAAGCCGGTTGAAAGGAAGTTCTCCGCCGGGCCGTGGGTGTTCGACTCGCTAGTCAACGAATGCACAAAGCATAGGTCGTCCACCAGTCCGCCCATGTGCGGGAACAAGTCGGAGACCATCTTGCCGCACTCACCGCGGGGACGAAACGGATACAGCGACTTGGCCGCCTCGCCCGACGGGCCTTGGAACGTCACGGCAGGGGCGTTAGGCAGCGGCTTGCCGTCGTACTTGTCGAGTTCGGGCTTGTGGTCGAAGGTGTCGATGTGGCTGACCGCACCGGCGCAAAAGATGACCACCACGCGCTTCGCCTGGGGGGCGAAGTGGCCGGCCCGCGGTGCGAACGGCCGCGCCGGGTCGTACTTGACTCGACCGGCCGCGGCGGGTTTTTCTGCCAGCAAGCGGTCGTTGTGCAGCAGACTGGCCAGGGCGATGCTGCCCAAGCCGGTGCCGGCCCGGGCCAAGAAACCGCGACGATCGAGCAACGGGTGATGCGATGCGTGAGTCATGATAACGATCCAGGGCTTTAAGGTAACGTGACAAACTCGTTGGTATTCAGCATTACACGGCATAGTTGCGGCAGGCCGTGCTGTTGGATGAACTCAGTGCAGGCGGCGGCTTCCGACTCCGTTGGCTCGCGCGTCAGCGCCAACCGAAACGCGGTATGCACTTGCCGCCGCGGATCGTCGCCGGCCTGTTGTTCCACCCGCTGAGCGAATTGCTCAGCCTGCTCGGCGATGAAGTTGCTGTTAAACAGGTTCAGCGCCTGGATGGCGGTGGTCGACCGCGACCGGTTGGGGGCCGGCTGACCGCAATCGGGGACGTCGAAGGCGGTGAACACGCCGTCCTTCTCCATTCGCACCTTGTGGGCGTAGATCATCCGCCGCCACTCGGCCGGCCCGTAGGTTTCCTTCGGCACGTACAGGTCGAGGCCGATGCGCGGCTTGAACAGATTAAAGCCCGGCCCCCCCATCTCCAAGTTCAGCGTACCGGCGACCTGCAAGGCGGCGTCGCGAATTGCCTCGGCCTCCAGTCGCCGTGCGGGAAACCGCCACAATAGGCGGGCGTCGGCGTCGATGCTGTTGGCTTCGGGGCGGTCTGCTCGGCTCGATTGCCGGTAGGTTTGCGACAGCAGGATCAGGCGGTGCATCTGTTTGATGCTCCAGTCGCGGGCCACGAATTCCGCCGCCAGCCAATCGAGCAACTCTGGATGCGACGGCGGCGACCCCATGTTGCCGAAGTCGCTCGGCGTGTCGACGATGCCGGTGCCGAAATGATAATGCCAGAGCCGATTGACCATTACCCTCGCGGTCAGCGGGTTGTCGTCGCTGGCGATCCAGTTGGCCACGGCGTGGCGGCGAAGTTGCTCGGGCGTATCTTCGGCCAACTCGAGCGAGCCGAGAATGGTGGGAATGTCGGCCGCCACGGTTTCGCGCGGTTGCTTGTGATCGCCGCGGAGCAAGCGATGCGTCGGCTGGGGCGTGTTGAAGACGGCCGCGTACACTTGTCGCGAAACGGTCGGCGCGAGAATCCGCCGCTGCGACTTCAGTTCGTTCAAGCGGTTCAACAATCGCTCCGTTTGCTCAACCGACTCGCGGGTCAACACATGCGGCGCGTCGGCGTTGGTGATTGGCTCGACGTCGGCGACTGGTTCGGCGGAAGGATCATCCGAATAGGGCTGGCGGCTGGCGCTGCTGGCCACGGTGGTCCACTCGTCCGGCGACATGGCGACTTGTATCTGGTAATGCGTGGCAATCCGATCGGTGTACTGTCGATGGCGGTCGCGGCCCCAGACGACCCGCTGCACTTCGACCGGCTCGGCCAATTCAATCTGCACCCAGCCGCTGCCGACTTTGTCGGAGATCCAACTCCGCGAGTTGCCGTACTCGCCGTCGTTGATTTGCTCCAATTTGTGTGTTACTTGATCGCTGAATTCTCCGGAACTGGTCGCCTTGCCGCCATTGGACGCCAGCGCCACGTTGATCTGCTCCGCTCCGTCGCCCGTGGCGAACACTTCCAACTCGTCGAGACACGGTTCGCGATTGTTGGTGTCGAGGATGACGAAGCGGACTAGCTTCGCCCGTATCGGTTCGAAGTGTTCCTCGTTTTGATCGGCCCGCACGGCGGGGCGGACCGCGAACCGGGCCAGTTCCGTTTCGACTTCCTCGATGTCCCTGTCGATACTATCGAGACGCTGCTGGAGCATCTCTCCCATCTCGGTGCGGATCTCGCGTTCGCCGTGATGCACGCCGGCGAACGTGGCTTGCAAGGCGAAATAATCTTTTTGCAATATCGGGTCGAACTTGTGGTTGTGGCAGCGGGCGCAACTGACCGTCAAACCCAGAAATGCAGCGCTGGCGCCGTTGACGAACTCGTCCAGTTCATTCTGCCGGGCCTCGAGCATCGAGTCTTTGTCTTGCCCAATCTGTCCCGGCAGCAAATCGGGAGCGGCGACGAGAAACCCAGTGGCAACGTCCTGGCCTACCTGGTCGCCCGCCAATTGTTCGTAGATGAACTTGTTGTACGGTTTGTCGTCGTTGAATGCGGCGATCACGTAATCGCGATAGTGCCAGGCGTTGGGCCGCGGCGTGTTCACTTCGAAGCCGTCGGTGTCGGCGTAGCGCACGATATCCAGCCAATGCTGTGCCCAGCGTTCGCCGTAGCGGGGGCTGGCCAGCACTTGCTCGAC
>JBBDLY010000417.1:0-10930 GCA_040878585.1 Pirellulales bacterium | reverse complement strand
GTCGGAATCGATCGTGCCCGCCTCCGCGCCGGCCGCTTCATCGGGCCAGGCGGCCCCCTGGTCGATCCAGCGGCGGATGACGTCGATCTCGTTCGCCGTCAGCGGCTCGCCGTGATCTTCCGGCGGCATCACAATGTCGGCTGCGTCGCCGTCAGCAATGTAACTGAACAAGGGGCTGTCGGCGCTGCTGCCCGGCACGATCGGCGGATCGCCGAAATCGGCCTCGGCCAGCGCCACTTGCTTGGAATCGAGCCGATAGTTGCTCTCTTGCAGCTTAGGCCCGTGGCAATCGTAGCACCTGGCCTTGAAGATGGGCTGAACTTCATGGACGAAATCGACCGGCTTCTCCGCCGCGACTGCCGGCAGCGTCACCAACAGGCTCAGCGTTGCGAGGACCGCGAAGTGAAACAAGCAGGGCCGTTGAAGTAATATTCGCGTCAATATCATGCTATCGTATCCGAATAAGGATGGCGTGTGGCAGGCTGAGCCGATGCGACAGGTAACGCCTAACCCATCCATGTCGCGGGCGGCCCATGTGTGACGCGCCAATTGCGCCGCAACGCCAGAATCGTAACGTTTTTGTCGACTGAATCAGCAAGGGATCGCCAAGTGCAACACCCTTCTCCCTCAAGGCTCTTTCAGGCCGGTTTCCCGAAGCCGGCCAAGGTAGTCGTAAGACGGCCCTTCGAGGCCGTCTCGCGAGAAACGTTGTTTCGAGGCGTCTCCGGAGCAAGTCGGTTCTCCGCCGCAATCTGATCGGAGTACGCCAAGCAAGCCCCGATCGGCGGCCTCGGAGGGCCGCCTTACTGGTGCATGGGCATGACCGGTCCTCGCTTCACATGCCCATGCTTCGTAAACTGCGCGTGGGCATGGCACCCTAACGTTAAGGTGCAACGAAGCACTAATGCGGCTTGCCCGCTTCGTACATGGCGCGAACCTCGCTCTCATCGAGGGCCGTGCCATAGAGCAGGAACTCATCCATGCGTCCGTTGAAATTGCGGATCTGCAGCGGCGGCTGCGAGACGGGTTGGCTCCAGTTGCCGATCTCCGCCGCGCCGAACCGGGCCGCCACCGGATGATCGACTTGCAGGCTGTCGACCCGTTCTCCGTTGAAATATTGATGGACTTCACCGGTCACGCGATCGTAGCTGGAAGCAACGTGAATCCATTTGCCAAGGTCCGTTAAGTCAACCAGTGATTCCGAATAGCGATTGCAGGTGCTTTCGATGGCCAGTCCCAGTTGGCCTTTGTCGTTAAACTGCCAGTGGACCTCACCGAATTCGTAGCCGTCGGTCAGCATCAGGGAGCAGAGCGGGCGATCGAGGCCGTCAATCCGCACCCAGGCAGCCAGCGTGACGGCGTCGTATTCGCCATCGAGGTGAAATCGAATTCGGTCGCTGGGCCGCTTGAAATCAAGCGCCCGCTTGCCGCGCCAGCGCCCCTCGGTCCACTGGCCGCCGATCACGTACCCGGCGGCCTCCTCGGCGTCGAGCGCTTCGTTGGCTAGTTGCGTGGCGTTCTCGTCTTCTGGTTCAAAGCGATAGTAGATCAGCACTCGTGGATCCTGCCGGGCGGCGGCGCTCCATTGCCGCCACCGCTCGAATCCTTCGAGCGACTTCCGCTGTTGTCGTGCGCGCAATTGTTCGTCTGAACCGAACTGGGCGCGATCGACGGCGATCGCCTGCGGCAAACCGCTGCCGAACGACAACCCTTGTCCGGTTGTCAGCGAGATTGCCGACTGCTCCACGCGACCCGTTCGCGGATCGTGCAGTTCCACCTCGCCGGAGAACACGCTCACTTCGGTACGTTGTCCGGGCACGACTTCCACTCCGAACTCCGTCCCTAGATCGACTACCTCAATGTCCGGCGTCAGCAGCACGAAGCCTTGCGCCGGCTCGGGCACATTGGCCCATGCCTTGCCGGAATGCAGGATGGCCTCGTTGATGCCGCGGACTTCCAGTTCCGCCGGCCCTTCGAGCGTGACCACCGCACCACGATAAAATTGCACCTGTGTGGTGCCGGCCCGCTGACGCAAGCGTCTGCCGGTTGTCAGCGCGTCGCCCACCCTGGCCCCCGCCGCGTCGGACCATTCGACCTGCAAAAGCTGCTTCACGGTTGCCACGCCGGCATCGAGAGGGGGAACCGCGCGACGTTCGACCTGTAGCGGCGGCGGCGTGACGATCCGCTGGGCTGCGAGTTGCGTCGGCGATTGCCGCGGGCCGTTCGCCCAGATCGCCGCCAGCAGCAAGGCCGCGGTGCAAGTTAGCAGACCGGCGACCAACGCGACCCGGCGGAACAAGGTTCGCTGAGTCCGTTCATCGGTCCGATCGAGTACCCGGTGGAGAAACTCGAAACGGTCGGCGTCGGCAGTGAGTCGCGCGGCGACTCCCTCCGCGAAAGTCGGCCCGCCGCGGGAATCGTGCAGCAACAGCCGCACGCCCTCGTCGATGCGGATCTGTTCGAGTAATGCCGATTGCAGTTGCTCGTCTTGGGCCGCCTCGCGCACGAGCAACTCCAGCTCATCCTCTTGAATCGATCCGTCGAGCATCTTGGCCAACAGAATGTCGAATGCTTTGCGGTTCATTCCCGTGTCTCCCCCAGTTGACCCTCGATACATGTCTTCAATTGCCGCCGGATTCGCAACAATGTCTGCCGCACTGCGTCGGCGGTGGTTCCCAGTTCTTCGGCCAACTCGCCCGAGGCGGCGTCTCGTTCGTAGCGTGCAGCCACCAGCTCGCGGCTTTGCGGCGGCAGCTTGGCAAGACAGGCCCTCAAGGCGTCCAGCCAGCCGTCCTCCTGCCAGCCGTCGGACCGCGGGTCTTCCACTTGCATTAACGATTCGGTCAAAGCGGTATTAAGAATCTTTTGCCGCCGCGATTGCTTTCGCAGCTCGTTGCGGACCAGGTTGCGGGCAATCCCGCGCAACCATTTGGCCGCATTTTCCGCCGTATCGAGCGTGTCCCACCGTTGATAGGCAACGACGAATACGTCCTGGGCCAGATCGTCGACTGCGTGCGGCGCCACGCCCAGCATGCGAACGAACATCCGCAATTGCGCCTGGTGGGCGAGCACGATTTGGGCGAATTCTTGTTGTCGATGCACGGCGTCTCCTCGGTTGCTCACTATCTCACTATGTCGCCACGGCAACCATTCGTGACGGGCCGGAATGAAATTTGCTCGGATTTCCCTTCACATTCCCCCCATTTCGCGGATTGGAGTCCCTTATGAACCATTCTAACACCGTATGGCGCGTCGTTTTGGCCATCATCCTGGTCGGACTAATTCTGGCTGTGCTGGATTTGCTAATCGTCACCGCCAGTGTGCTGCTGCTGATGTTCGCGGGCACCCTATTCGGCATTCTCCTCAACGGAGTGAGTCGCTGGGCGAGCCGGTGGACGAAGTTGCCGTATGCCTGGTCTTATACCGCCTTGCTTATGTTGCTTGTCGCGATCGTGATCGGCAGCGCCTGGTATCTCGGCGGGCAACTGGCCCAGCAGGCCTCGACATTGTGGTCGGAACTCGATTCGGCCGTGGGAGACGCCGAACGCCAATTGCGCCAAACTGAGTGGGGCAAGCTGTTGATTGAATATGCCTCGGACCAAGAAGGAGACTCCGCAGGCGTACGGCAGTGGACGCCCCATATCTGGAGTGGACTGCAATCGATCGCCTGGGGCGTCACCGGCCTGCTGGTGATATTCTTCGTCGGAGTCTATGTGGCGTTCGATCCGGAGTTGTATCGGCGCGGGCTGGTCAAGTTGGTTCCGCCGTCCCGCCGAAACCGGGCCGACGAGGTTCTGCAAACGCTCCGCAGTGCGCTGACGCGCTGGATCATCGGCCGTCTGATCTCGATGGCCATCGTGGGCGTTTTCACTGCCGTGGGATTATCGCTGCTCGGGGTGCCGCTGGCGATTCCGTTGGGCGTCGTCGCCGCATTGCTGACGTTCGTTCCCAATATCGGCCCCGTCGTGGCGGCGATACCCCAGGTTTTGTTGGCGTTGCAGATAGGAACCGATACGGCGGTCTATGTGATCGTGTTCAACATCGCACTGCAAGCAGTGGAAAGCTATCTCATTACGCCGATCGTTCAGAAAATCGAAGTTTCGCTGCCGCCGGCGTTGGTCATTTTCGTGCAGCTACTCATGGCGGTCTTGCTGGGCCTGATCGGCGCGATGATGGCTGCGCCTTTGACTGTGGTGATGATGGTGCTCGTACAAATGCTGTATATCCAGGATCGGCTAGGCGATCCCAAGCCGGGCCAGCTAACGAAAGAGGCGCAAGCTTAACAACCGCACCTCCCGCATGCTTCACGAATCCGATGCTGGCGTGGTCGAGTTGGTTTCGCCAGGTACCTGTTTGGCCTCCAACGGCCGCACCGCCGGGCCCTGCAGTATCTGCCCCTGATAATCGAACCGCGAGCCGTGGCAGGGGCAGTCCCACGATTTTTCGGCCGAGTTCCATTGCACGTAACAGCCCATGTGCGTGCAGATGGGAGAACAAGCATGGACCGCGCCGGCCTCGTCGCGGTAGGCGGCCAGTCGCTCCCCGTTGCCGCTGACAATCGCGCCCTCGCCGCGTTTCAACGCGTGCAAATCGGTGCCGGACAGCGACCGCAGTCTATCGCCGATAAATCGCTTGGCCACATTAAGGTTTTCACCAATCATCGACTTGGCCGAGGCCAGCACGTCGCCGCGCGTCGCGGAGAACGTCGCCGCCCAGGGGTTGTCGCGGCCGTGGATCAAGTCGGTTAGGATGTTTGCCGCGAAGGCGGCCGTGGTCAGTCCCCACTTGTTAAATCCGGTCGCCGTCCAAAGCCGCCCCCCGCCCAGCGGCAGCGGGCCGATGTACGGCAGCGAGTCGGCCGAAATGAAATCCTGGGCGGACCAGCGGTGATCGACCGAAACGACAGAGAACCGCTCTCCCGTCCATTGCTCCAGTGCCGCGTATCGCCGGCGAGTATCCTCGTCCTGCCCTACCTTGTGCTGCTGGCCGACAACAATCATCCGATTGCCTTCGATGCGCCGGGTGGAATAGACCGGTGCGTCGATGCCGATGTACATCCCTTCGCCCGCCGTACCTTCCAGCGTCACGGCGATTCCGTAGGACCGGCTAGCATGCGCCCGGGCAAAGAACCCTCCGCGGTCGAGAAACGGCAGCAGCGTGGCGATGACGACATGCCGCGCGCGGACGTCGGCTGCATGGGCTTGCACCAGGTGGGGTTCTTCATCCGAACCGCCATCGACGTCCAGGACTCGGCTCATCTCGAAAATTGGTCCGCCGCCGTTGGCGATGGCCGCCGCCAATGCCAGGCAATAATGGTAGGGCTGGAATTGCGCCTGATTGTCCAGCCGAACGGCCCCCGCGACTGGGAACGGCAGTTGTGTCTCCGTGGTAAAGGAGGCGTCCAGTCTCGCCCGTACCGCCGCCGCCGCTTCTTCATGTAACTCGTCGACGCGACGGGCATCGAGTGTGTAGGTCACCGCCGGTTGCCGTTGAAAGTTGCAGTCGAAACCGAGCGCCTGGGCCTCCTCGGAAAAGGCCGCGATTTGAGCGAGTCCATACTCGTTGGCGTCGGCATAAATCCGGGCGACGTGTCGATCATGCTTCTCCTCCAGTTGCGAATAGATCTTGCCATGCAGCGAGGTCACTTTCGCCGTGGAAGCCCCCGTCACGCCGCAGCCAATTCGGTTCGATTCCAATACCGCCACGCGCATCCCCGCTCGTTGCAATGCCAGCGCGGTCGACAGCCCCGTGATACCGCCGCCGACCACGGCCACGTCGACCTCCACCTGACGCGACAGTGGCGGATAATCACTACGCGGGGCGTCCGAGAGCCAAACGGCGCGGTTCTGTTCGAGCATGGCGGGCAATCTCCAGCGAAGTAATCTCGGCATGTACAAGCTTCTTGGTTCCATTCCGGCGCGGACGTCGTTCCGGGACGGCCGGCAGTCCACCACGTCAGCAAATGACGTACCACGACCCACCGCACCGCGACGAGGTGACTCGCCGGCCGACAGCGACTATTTGACGGGCAAAGAGGTTCGCCGTTGCACGCTCACGCGATGCGCAAATCCCGGCAGGTTTGCTGATAGCTGGCTTCCAGATCGAGCGGGATGGCAAGGTTCTCCGTCAGCCATAGCGGCAGGCATGGCAGCGGCCTGCCGAGCGATAAGGGATGATTCCAAACTTCCAGCCAGCGACCGGCGTCGCGCGGCCGCCAGCGGCACGCCGCGGCATACGTGGCCGGCGGATGGTCGCCCAGATCCGGGTCTCGTTCGCCAAACAGTTGCAGCAGTTCGGCGTACAGATTGAAATCCCTCACCGTGACCAGATCGACCAGAACCAGCGACACGCCTTGCCGCAACAGCGCGGCGCACTTTGCCGTGAACTGATTGCGGTTCTCCGCGCGGTCCTTGTTGCCGGGGCTGATGATTTCGATCGCGGCCACTAAGCGACGGCCGCGATGGACGTCGTAGACACGAACCACGTACTGATCGAAGTCGGCCAGCTCCGTCTCGACGGCCAGCGTCGGTTCCGCCGGCGCCCAGATCGCGGCGGGAGCCCCGCCACCGGCCGGCGCCACCTCATCGCGAGCGACATCTCCCTGATCGAAGGTGGCCATATCGACTTCCACCTGCGCTCCCAGGTGGACCCGCGGTTCGGCCACGTACTGGGCGGGCAACTGTTTGCCGAGCTGCTGTACAATGACCATCGGCCATCCTCCGTGGACTCCCTCCCACGTTGTGATTTCGCTAAGCGGCGGTCGGAAATGGTCGCGAAACGGCACGGGATGGCCCTCCAATCAATTCATGCCAATACGTTTCGGGCGACGTCCGCGCGACGTCGTCCTCCCCTGTTATCATATCGTGCCACGCGAATGGACGCCAATTCTCGCGCCCGTTGAGAAATTCTGCTTTTTTCTGCTTTTCCTGTCGAATTTCCCTGATTCGCCCCTTTTCATATATGAGGAGCAGTGCGCTCCCAAGAGTTATTGTGAGGTTGCGACCTGGAAACCGGCGCCGAGGATGAGTAAGCCCCCACAACCTGAACGCGTAGACGAGTTCTTGCAGTTGCTGGCCAACTGCGAGCGGCGGCTGTACGGCTACATCTTGTCGCTGGTGCAGAGCTTCCACGACGCCGACGATATCGCCCAGGAAACCCGCACCCGGCTGTGGCAGCAATTTGCGCAGTTTGAGCCAGGCACGGACTTCGAGGCTTGGGCGCGGACGATCGCCCACTACCAGGTGCTTACCTTTCGCGAAAAAACGTCGCGGCAGCGACTTCAGTTCAAGCAGTCGGTCGTCGATCAGTTGGCCGGAGAGTTCGCCGAGCGATCGGAACTTTACATCGATCGACAACAGGCGCTGCTGTACTGCATCGAGTCGGTCGACGAGCCGTCCCGCGATCTGCTGCGGCTGGTGTACGCCGAGGGGCTGAAGATCAAGGAGGCGGCGGCGCGACAGGGGCGGACCACGTCCGGCGCCTACAAGGCGCTGGAGCGGCTTCGCCAGCGACTGCAAACCTGCATCGAAAACAGGCTCGCGGAGGACGAGACGTGAGTGTTTCGCCGGATGCATTCAATTTGCCGGAGCTTTCTCGATTACTGCTTGCGCAGTTGACCGACGGACTCTCGTCGCGGGAGCATCTTCGGCTGGAGTCGCTACTGGAGTCGAACGCCGCCGCCCGGGCGGTGTATCTGGACTACATGCACGACTCGGCCGTGATGCGGCAGGTATTGCACGCCGACCAACCAGACGAAGCGGAAGTCGAACTGCACGACAAGCAGAGCATCTGGACCGCCGCCTACGACATGCTGATCCAGCCGATTTTCCTGTCGGTGCTCGTCTCCAGCTTGGTGATCACCACCGGCGTGCTTAGCTTGGCGCTGATTGCCGCGCCGGACTGGCGGGCCGACGACGGCGACGCCCCGCCATACGAATTCGTTGCCAGAATCGAACGCACCTCCGGCGCGCGGTGGTCGGCCGCTTCCGACATCGTGCCGAATCGGGTCACCGATCTGCTGGCCGGGGAGCCGGTCGAGTTGCTCGCCGGACTCGCCGAATTGCACTTCCGCGACGGCGCAGTCGTATTGCTGGAGGCGCCGGCCCGATTTACTCCCCAGACAAGAAACAGCGGCGAACTGCTGCCCGGCCAGTTGACGGCCCAGGTGCCCGCTGAAGCGGTCGGCTTCACGATCAACACAGGGCGGGTGCGGGTGGTCGACTTGGGGACCGAATTTGGCGTCGCCGCCAACGAGTCGGGCGCTACCGACGTCTCCGTTGTCTCGGGCGAGGTCGAGTTGTACCCGCCAGACGAGGCGGCGACCGGCGGCGCGATTCGCGTGACGCGGATCACGGCGGGCCAGTCGGTGCGGATCGACGCCGCCGGCTTGCGGCGCGTCGACCCTGCGGCAATGCCGCGATTCACACGGCGTCTGCCCGGCCGTGCGGCGGTGCAACACCAACGGTCCGGTCCGCCGGCGGAGATTCGCTTTGTGGGCAAGCAGTTGAACCTGACGGCGTTTCGCACGCCGTCGGTTCCCAAACTGCACGACGCCGACGGCGACGGCGTCTACGGCACGGCCGGCTATTACTTCTTCAACATGGGATCAGAACCCCAGCGGCGGAATGAAGCGTTCTCGCAGCGGGCGAGGATCAGCCTGCCGCGGTTCGTCGTCGCCGTGCGTCCTGAAAGCAACACCGGCTCCGCCGGCGGCTTCGGTTACCTGTCGATCGACGATCCGCAAGCCGACTTCACTGGCGACGTGCCGGAAATCGAGTCGGGCGTGGCGGCGTTGCCGATCGAGTACGTATCGCTGGAACGAGAGCAGAACCTGTTCGCTATCGTGCTGGGAGATAGCTTGCCGGAGCAAGGATTCCGTATTGGCGTCCTCTCAGACAACCTCCGCTCGCGCAATATGCCCCAAGCCATTCGCTTGTCCGGCGCCGGTGGCGACAGTGGGCCGATCCGTGTCGACGGCGACCTCAACCAACAAGGCGACTGGTTCTTCTTCGACGTCACCGACGCACTGTCTGGCGATGTGTTGACGATCTCGATAGACAATCGCGGTACCGAGCGGGCCAGCAAGACGCTGGGAGGCTTGGTGTTTGATGTACGACCATTGCCGACAACCAATTAAGGCTCTCAAGTTTCAAGCGACCCATTTTCTCAATTTCATTTGGAGATACTTTCAATGTTACGTCAATTAATCCTGGCTGCCGCCGTCATGGGCCTGATGGCGCCCATGCAGACTCATGCACTCGGGGCAACCATCAGTGCGGTCGGAGTGGCTGCCAATCAGCCATCCTGGCATTCCACCAGTGTTCCGAAAGCCCATACCGTACCAGGTCAAACTACCTACGGCTCAGACGGGTATGTGTTTTTTGTGACCAACCAGGCGAACAATTTTGCTGGCAATCAACAAAGTCCGTTCCAATATGTCACCTCGGATTTTGGCGATGCTTTTGCGGCCAGAAATGATCAAGGCACGACCGTGTATATGGGGACCGCAGGATCACCAGACGCATACGAGGACGGCTTGGCCCCCTATATTTCGCAGCTCTCGGCGGGATCCGACTTTTTTAACACGGTTGCATCCAACGCAACTTACGCCGATGGAGATGATCCTCGCCTTCCCTCTGATACCTCTGTCGCGGATACAGAACTCGGCATCGTCGTGGGGCCGACGAATCAAGACGTTGGCTCCGAAAACCATTTAGTCTCCTTTACCGTTGGCGCGGATTCACCGAGCGCCTTCCGCCTTGGTATCGCATACGGTACTGCCAACGATTTCTTGACGCCCACCGCGATCCGAATTACAGAAAACGGCGGACCCGGCACGATGACGCAGAGCGGCTTGGCGCTATCCAGTTCTGAAGTTAACTGGGCGTTTTTCGACATCTTCAACGCCGAAATGGGAGGCGTGTTCGACATTTTTGCTACCGTTCGTGACCGTGATAGTTCAACCAATAACCGCACGGCAATCAGCGCAATCACCTTCGATTCCTTGCCTACCGTGATTCCAGAACCGCAAACCTATGCACTCGGCCTGCTCGGCGCATTGGGCGTCGCATTGGTTTTGTGTCGTCGCAGACGAGGCTAAGGCACAATGCAAGGACTCGAAGCCGCGGGCTGATTTTCGTGGAAGTCGCCGACATGCGAAAGACTGCTTTTACTTTGGTCGAACTGCTGGTGGTGATCGCCATCATCGGCATCCTGATTGCGCTGCTGTTGCCGGCGGTGCAGTCGGCCCGCGAGGCGGCTCGACGGATGCAATGCAGCAACAACCTCAAACAGATCGGCCTGGCGCTGCACAACTACCACGCCACGCACTCGCAGCTTCCTTTCGGCGTGGTCGGCCGGCCGATCAATCCGGCCACCAACCGCTGGCCCGGCACCACGGTGATGACGCAGTTGCTGCCCTTCCTGGAACAAAAGGCCCTGGCCGACCGCTACGTGTGGAACATCGAAGGGCAAGCTCCGCAAAACGACCAGGTCGCCTCGGTCACAATCCCCTCCAGCGTCTGTCCATCCGACGACAGCGAAGGCCGGCGGCTAGTGGTGTTCGAAGATGTGCAAGGGATGGCCCGCTCCAATTATGTTTTCAGCTTCGGCTCCGACACCATGCTGCCCGACGCCGGCGGCCGCTCGATCTTTCGCGACGACAACCGCACCGGGGTGAACGTAGTCACTGACGGCGCCTTCGCCATCGACACGATCCGCGCCATGCGCGACTTTCGCGACGGCACCTCGCAGACGGTCGTGGCCAGCGAACTGCTGGCGGGCAAGGACGACTATTCGATCTTGGGAACCGACGACGTGTGCGACGCCCGCGGCATCTGGAGCTTCTTCCTGATGGGCAGCTCCAGCTATACGCACCGCAATACGCCCAACAGCAGCGTCGGCGACGGCAATCACACGGGCGGCGCGGGCC
>JBBDLY010000416.1:0-2448 GCA_040878585.1 Pirellulales bacterium | reverse complement strand
CGATTCGCTGTGGCCGCGTAGCCGCATCGCTAGGATGAAGTCGGGGACGGCGGTTGGCTTGCTGGGGCCCCAGTCGCCCGCCGAGTTGACCAGCAGTCGTTCGGGGCCGACCGTCTCGACGATGTCGCAGGCCCGATCGGGCGTACACTTGCTGACCGGGTACAACGTCATGCCCGCCCAAAAACCTTGGTCCAGCACCAGTCGCACGGTGTGCTCTTCCACATGGTCGACCAGCACGCGGCTGGGGTTGATGCGGCGGTCGTCGGTGAGCATGTCGAGAATCATCCGCGTGCCTTGGTACTTGTCTTCCAAGTGGGGCGTGTGGATCAGAATCTGCTCGTCGGTCCGCATCGCCAGGTCGAGATGCTCCTGGAACACGATCGCCTCGTTTTTGGTGTTCTTGTTCAGCCCGATCTCGCCGATGCCGAGTACGCCCGGCTTGTCGAGAAACTCGGGGATCATCTTAATCACCTCGCGCGACAGCTCGACGTTCTCGGCCTCCTTAGCGTTGATGCACAGCCAAGTGTAATGTTGCACGCCGTACCAGCCGGCCCGCTTCGGTTCGAATTCGGTCAACTGGCGGAAGTAGTCGCGAAATCCGTCGACGCTGCCGCGGTCGAAGCCGGCCCAAAACGCCGGCTCGCTCATGCCGACGCAACCCATCTTGGCCAGCGTCTCGTAGTCGTCGGTGGTCCGCGAGACCATGTGGATGTGCGGGTCGAAGTAGTACATGGTGCGTGTTCCTGCTGATGTTCAAATCCTAAATCGTAAATCCAAATATCGAAATCCTAAACAAATTCGAATGACCTAAGCACGAATGTTCGAAACGCCAATGTCCACAACGTTTTGGACATTCATGCTTTGGATTTGGAACATTGTTTAGGATTTAGGATTTCGATATTAGGATTTTGAATTCCCGACTCCCAATTCCTCGCGCCAGTTCTGCTTGTAGTGGCGCGAAAAAATCAGTTGGATCTCTTCCGCTCGTTTCGGCCGGTCGGCGCCGGCGAGCACCTCCAGTGCCTGACTGAACTGGCCAAGCCGGGGATCGGCCGCCACGTCGCCGCCGGCGCGATCGATACGATCGAACGCGGCAGCCACTTGTAGCAGCCAGGCGCGAATTTGCAGATATTCCCGATCGAGGATCTCCTCGGCGGTCAACTTGGACATAGCGATGGTCCCCCTTTACCGAACGTCGCGGTGCTAAGTGCTTGCCTTTCTTTAGTTTGTCGATTCCGCAGCCGTCCTGCAAGCCGCCATCCGAAGCGAGCCTCGTCGTTCGGCGCGATCTGGGGCATTAGTTGGCCTGTAAGCTACAGTTTTCATGCAGCGGTTGTGCGATATCGCGCCATTCCCGTAGCCGTGGGAGACTACGACCGTGCCAACTGGTCTGAATGCAACACTCGCCGTTTTGGCGAAAACCAAGAACGACGCCGCCCTGGCGGTGCTGTTGCCGGCGCTCGATGCGCCCGAGGCGGCCGTGCGCAGCGGTGCGCTGCGTGCGTTGCTCGATCGTCGCAGCCCGCGGGGCCAGAAGGAGATATTGCGACGCGTGCCGAGCATGAACGAGGCGCAGTTGCAGATCATCCAGGCTCGCCCTGGCAAACTTACGATCGCGCTGCGCGATGCCCTGCTCGGCGACAACGAAAGAGAATACCACAACGCTTGCCAGGCAACATTGTGGTTCCGCGAATACGACATGGCGCCGGTGCTGGTTAACGCAGCCGAAGATATGTCGAATCCCCACCGAGGTCTGGCGGCCGTCACGCTGCGGTCGTTGTGCGAGTTGCTCTATGGAGAGCTTTCCGCTCCCCGTGATTACAATCAGCGACGCGATCCGCAACTTCTGCGACGCCATCTGCTGACGACACTGGAACACTCCTTTCAGCGATTCAACAAGCACAAATCCCCGGAGATCGTCGAGTCGTTCCTGTTGTTGGCCAGTCGCGACAACGTGGTGCTCAAGCAGGCGCTGGCGAATCCGCATGGAGACGCCTACTTGTGCCTGGTCGACCTACTCACCCACAGCGAACAGGCGGGCGTGTTACGACTGAACCTAGCATTCCTCGACGATCCGACGGCGCCGTCGGCGGCCATCGGCGTGATCGCTCGGCGCGGCGACCTGAAGTTCATCAAACTGTTGACGAACAAGATCGGTTACGAACCGAGCAGTGCGGTCTCGGCGAATCTGCGGCGGATCGAGTCGATTCCCTGGTTCGACTCGCATACCGACCTGCTCGACGAGTTGGACGAACAGGGGCAGCATGGCGTGGTGCAGTTCGCCACGCACGCGGCGATACGCCGTTGTCAGTCGTTTCCGGTCGTCAGCCACCTGTTGCGGCACGGCACCGCCGGCGGCCGGCGCGCTGCGGCCTGCGCCTTGGCCCGCTTCAGCGGCGCCGACGCCAACAACTTGGCGCTGGCTGCGCTGGGCGATGCCGATCCGCG
>JBBDLY010000415.1:0-2463 GCA_040878585.1 Pirellulales bacterium | reverse complement strand
GGCGAATCGCTCGTCTTCCTTGCCACGACGCCACTTGCGTCCTCTCGCGACGATCTCCATGAATAATCCGGGCTAGCGCCCTCCGGCTGATGTTTGATGCCGATTTTTTCACAGTCTCTGAGTTCTGGCACATGCAGCCACACTTTAACATTCTGGTTCGATCGAGGCCGACATCGATCCTTGGCAACTGTCGACCAGGTCGTCCTTGCCGTAGGCGTGGATCTGTTCCATCTTTAGTTCGGCATGTTCGCGGGTGGTCGTCAGTACGATCGCCTTGCCGCGGTTGTCGACCTCGCAGGCCAGTTTGAAGCCCTGTTGCACCGAATGTCCGAACAGTTCGCGGAGCATGGCAATCACGTAAGCGTGCGTATGGTCGTCGTCGTTCCACAACAGCACATGATACCGGGGTTGCCGCTTTGGTTTCCGTTCGCTTTGGGTGCTCCGTTTTTTCTGGGGGCGGACAAGCGGTTCGACCGTGTCGGTTCCCGTTTGTTCACTCATGGCGGCGTTCACTTTCACTAGAATCGAAATCTGAATACCGGCGGCGGTCATAGGCGGACCGAGCCAACGCCATTATATTGTACCGCTGTACCGAGTGAACAGGGTTTTTTCTGGTCGCGGTTTGTTTTGCCGCGGCACTCGGCGGTGCGACCGGCATAGATTGCCGCTGTTTCCTGTGTTTCCACGCTAGACAACTAGAGAAGAGTCCCATGCCGCCTATCGACGACTATCTGGCCGCGAACCAGCAGCGATTCGAGCAGGAATTATTCGAGCTGCTGCGCCTGCCCAGCGTGAGCGCCGATCCGGAGTTCGCGCCGCAAGTTCGCGCCG
This sequence comes from Pirellulales bacterium, assembly GCA_040878585.1. Classification (GTDB taxonomy): domain Bacteria; phylum Planctomycetota; class Planctomycetia; order Pirellulales; family UBA7805; genus JBBDLY01. The sequence goes on along the minus strand of JBBDLY010000415.1, from coordinate 1,632 downwards.
CCGCCGAGTGGGTGGCCGCGCAGTTTCGCAGTTTCGAGTTCGCGACCGAGGTGATCGAGACCGCGGGCTTTCCGCTGGTGTTCGCGCAATCGCCCCAGGTCGAGGGACGTCCCACGGCGCTTGTCTACGGGCATTACGACGTGCAGCCGCCCGACCCGTTGGAAGAATGGAAGTCGCCGCCGTTTGAGCCGACCATCCGCGACGGCAATATTTATGCCCGCGGCGCAACCGACGACAAGGGGCAGATGTTCACGCACATCAAGTCGGTCGAGGCGTGGATCAAAAGCGTCGGCGAACTGCCGCTGAACATCAAGTTCCTGATCGAGGGAGAGGAAGAAGTCGGCAGCGCCAACCTGGAGAAGTTTCTGGCGACCCACGCCGACAAGCTGGCCTGCGACTGCGTCGTGATTAGCGACACCAGCCAATACGCTCCCGGCGTACCGGCGATCACCTACGGGCTGCGCGGCATCATCGCCTTCGAGGTTACCTTCCGCGGGCCAAGCCAGGACTTGCACTCCGGCAGTTTTGGCGGCGCGGTGACGAATCCGGCCAACGCCCTGTGCCGTGTGATGGCGACGCTGCACGACGAGCAGCACCGCGTGACTATACCGACCTTTTACGACGACATCGTCGAACTGACCCAAGATGAACGAGCACAGTTCGCCGCGCTGCCGTATGACGAAGCGGACTTCATGCGGCAGTTGGGGGTCGACGGCCTGCGCGGCGAGGCGGGCTACTCGTCGCTCGAACAGCGGTGGACGCGACCGACATTGGATATCAACGGCTTGACCAGCGGCTATCAGAAGCCCGGTCCCAAGACGATCATTCCCGCCTGGGCGCGGTGCAAGTTTAGTTGCCGCTTGGTGCCGAATCAGGATCCGGCCAAGATCACCGCGGCGGTCAAGAGCTACTTCCAGTCGCGTTGTCCCGCGGGCATCCAAATGGAAGTGCATGCCTTTCACGGCGCGCCGGGCGTGTTGGTCGATCCGGCCAGCCCCTACATTACGGCGGCGGCCAAGGCGATCGAGCGGGGCTTCGGCAACCGGCCGGTGCTGATCCGCGAAGGAGGCTCGATCCCGATCGTGACCCACTTCCAGCAAGTCCTCGGCGTCGACACCCTCCTGCTCGGCTGGGGACTGAACGACGACAACACGCACAGCCCCAACGAAAAGTTCAACCTCGCCGATTTCCATCGGGGCATCAAGGCGAGCAGCTACCTGTGGGAAGAGCTAGGCCGGTTAGAGGCGTAGGGTTTTAGGATGACATTCCAAGACGCGTTTGAACGCCATCGATCGTGAAACCGATCCGTTTCGGAAAGTAGGTGTCGTATGAAGTACGCGATGGCAAATTTCGAGAGCCTGGTTCACCGGGCTTTCCGCGAAGCGGTATTAGGCCCGTCATTTATGGCGGGACAACAGTTGCAGAACGACAGTGAATGTAAGCGTCGTTCACGAGGCTTTTCGGTGCCATCGGCTTTAGCCCCCAGCGCTGCCAACGGCTCAAGCCACCCCTTGGGAAGCCCCGTTGAACGGGGCTCTGATCGAGCATGTTTGGGCGGTCGGACCCGGCATGAATGCCTTGTCCTTACCCACATTTCGGACCCCTGCCAGCTTGGCTGGCAGGTGAACAAGT
>JBBDLY010000414.1:0-2474 GCA_040878585.1 Pirellulales bacterium | reverse complement strand
CCCTGGGCGGCCCGCCATAGGTCGCGCATCGCCAGCGGCGCTCGCCCCGCGCCGAGACACAGCAGCGGCGCCGTGAGCGCGCCCCAATATTGGTTGAACTCCTGACCGACCACCGCGAACAGCAGCAGATAGCCGACCGCCGCTAGGCCGGCGCGTTGGCCGGCGTCGGTGGTCCAGCTCACAAAGCCCAACAGCGCCAGCGGCAGATAAACGGCCGTCAGCCATTGCGGCGACAACAGCAGCAAGGTGTTCATTTGCGCGGTCGCCAGCACGAACGGCGCGCCGGCCAGTTGGATCCAGCTTGCCGCGTGGGCATGGCCATCGGTCGGCTGATGCGCCGCCACTTGTACGGCGTGCCAGGCAAAGAAGACAAGGTAAAGCGCGATGCCGGCCGCCCAACTGGCCGCCTCGCGATATTGCTTCTTCCACAAGGCATACATGCACGCGCCGGCACAAAAGGGTCCGGCCAGTTCGCGAATGAACAATGCCGCCACGCCGCTGACAACGCCCAGCCTGGCCTTGCCCAGGCCGAGTAGACTGACAGACAGCGCGATCAACACGCCCGCCCACAGCACGGGCATGACCACCAAGTCGCCCAACACGCATGGAAGCAGCGCGGCGAGCAGCAGCAGCGAGGTCAGCACGGCGACCGCCGCGCCCCCTTCGCGGGCGGTCCACTCGAATGCGGTCAGCAACAGCACTGCGGCCAAGGCGATCAACAACACTTTGCCAAACAGCAGGCTGGTGCGACCGAGCAGCCACATCGGCAGCGGGGTTCGCCAATTGAAGACGCTTTGGGTGGGATAGCCGCGGTCGGTGAGTTCGACGGCGGCTGCTTCGTAATAGCCTTCTCCGGCGGCGATCCGCTCCGCCTTGGCGGCAAACAACTCGCGATCGCCAGGGCCGCGGTCGGTGGCGTCTGCAAAACCTTGGCTCAGCGACGAGCAGGCAACGGCAATCCCGCCGACAATCACCACCGCCAGCAGCACCAGTGCGCCGCGCGCCTGCCACGGCGACAGCGCACGCAAGTGCGAAGGCTGCCAACGGCAGTCTTGCAGTGGCGGGGAACGGAAATCGGGAGGCGCGTGCATGCGCAAGTTTAGCTTGCCGCCAGCAGTAGCTGAATTCGCGTAGAATTCAGCAGCGGGGGGGAATCGCGCGACGCCTCGAAACTTCTGCGCGAATTCAGCTACGATCGGCCCAACTGCTACGATTGGCACGTTTGCTACGGCCCGCCGGGGCTGCGCAAAATCGAGGTTTCATGGTGTCGCCGTTTCGAACGGTTCTGTTCCGTTGTACCAGACGGATCGAGAAGGGTGAAAGCTTCCGTCAGGCGAGGCTCGTAAACGACCCTGCCTCATGCAACTTGAAATGGCAGGAACAAAACCCAGGTAAAACACGACACCCAGGAAGTCACCATTTTGCGCAGCGCACGATCGGCCCATCTGCTACGAGTGGCACATTTGCTACGGCCCGCCAAGTGAGGATTTGGCATCGGCGTCGGCAACTTGGCCCTCGCTGACCTCTCCTTCGGGGACGTCGGTCTTGAAGAAGACGGCGAAGCCGATCATGACGACGAAGGCAAATCCCGCCGGGATTGCCCACAGGGTTTTCCAATCAACGACTTGTAACAGCACTTCGCTGCGCTGCTCGCGGAGCGTTGCCAATTCCGCACCGACCTGGCGCGCCTGCTGGGCGTTTGCTTCGGTGGCGGGGGCGGGGAACATCAATCGCCACTGCGAAACCAAATAGTTGACTTCCTGTGGTTGACCGTCGGCGTCCGTAACCGGGTTGCCTTGATCGTCAATGACAAATTTGCGGCCTTCCAAGCGGTCCAACTCGTCTTGCAGCTTTTGCATTTGGCCGCCAATCGCATTGGCCTGCTCGTCCAATGCCGTCTTCTCCTCACCTTGAACGGTAAACAGCGGCTCTATGTAACCTGCGCACTGGGCGCCGATCGCCATTCCCAATCCCAGAGTGAACAGCACCAACATGCCTTGGGCCTGACCGCGAATCTCCTTGGGCGCCGACTTATCGGTGTAGATTTGGCCGGTGACGAAGAAGAAGTCGTAGCAGATGCCATGCAACAGGATCCCCGACAGCACCATCCAGGCAATCCCGTCGTCGGCCGCGGCGGCGAAAAGACCGTAGCGCACCACCCAGGCAAACATCCCGACGAACAACATCCACTTCACGCCAAGCCGCGCGAAGAACAACGGCATCACCAGCATGAAGACCACTTCGGACATCTGGCCGAACGACATTTTAAACGCCGGATTCGCCAAGCCGGCCGCGTCGACGAACTTGCCAGCCAACTGATAGTAGAACGCCAACGGAATGCAAATCAAAAACGAACTGAACATGAAGATCGCAAACGAGGGGCGCTTGAGCAGCACCAGCGCATCGAGTCCAAACACCTCGTTGAGGGTAACCTTCTTGCCTTTCGAGGGTGGCACGGTATGCGGCAAGGTGAG
>JBBDLY010000413.1:11463-15253 GCA_040878585.1 Pirellulales bacterium | reverse complement strand
GCGGTGCGGCTGATGTTGTGGTGGCAACCCCCTGCGTCAATTCAATTTTTTCACAGCCCCTCAAACCTCGCACCTCAAGCCTCCCGCCTCCAGCCTCAAGCCTCAAGCCTCACCGCAGCGGCGGCTTGCCGCTCATGCGGCGAATCAGGCCGATCTGTCCGGCGTGCAGCATTTCGTGTTCTGCCACGAAGTACAGCGCGCCAAGTTTTGTCGAAAAAGCTGGATGCGGCACGCTGAACTTTTCATCGAGCAAGGCATCGCTGCACGTCGGAATATCCTGTTGCAGGCGCTCATGCACACGGTCGAATGTGTCGCGGATCTCGGCCGGGGTTGGATAGCGGCCCCGGTCGACCTCCGGCGCGGTGCCTTTGCCAAACAGCCGCAGGAACTCCTTGCTGATCATCTCGCGATCCTCTGGCTGCGGCCCGCGGACGCGCTCTAGGGCGACACGATACTCGGCCATCGCCAGGTGGCCGACCTGCCAGGCTATATGAGTCTGCACCTGCGACGGAACGAAGAACCAATCGTCCTCGGAAAGGTCCTCCAATAGCGTCCACGTGTAGCTGCGCGCCGCGTTGATGCGCGCCACCGCGAGTTGAGCATTGGTCATGGCAAGTGGCTTCCGTGTCTGGTAGCGAGGGAGTAAAGTGGTTGATGTCGACTGCTGACAATCCGTCAGGCCCAGCCCGGCATGATGGACGCGCGAGTCTGATTCAGCCATTTTAGCGATGCGTTTGCTCCAAACTACCCGGCACGTTCCATGACGCTCCTCAAGATCGCCGGCGGCGCCGTTCACGATCCGGCCAACGGCAGCGACGGCGACGTACGCGATCTGTGGATTCGCGACGGCCGGTTGGTGGCTCCGCCCAGCGACAAAACCGACAAGCCGAGCCGCATAATCGACGCCGCCGGCTACATCGTGATGCCGGGCGGGATCGACATGCATTGCCACATTGCCGGGCCGAAAGTGAACGCCGCGCGCAAGATGCGGCCCGAGGAGAAGCGCTCCGGCGAGCACATCGAGCGAACCCCCTTGCTCCGCAGCGGTACGCTCGGCAGCGTACCGAGCAACTTCGCCACGGGCTACAAGTACGCCGGCATGGGGTATACCACGGCCTTCGACGCGGCCGTCTCGCCGTTGACCGCCCGGCATGTACATGAGGAATTCAGCGACACGCCTTGCCTTGACAAAGGATTTTATGCGCTGCTAGGCAACAACCATTTTGTCATGGATGCCATTCGCCGCGACGATGCGGATCGACTCCGCGAGTTCGTCGCTTGGCTCGTCCGCGCGGCGAAGGCGTACGGCGTGAAGATCGTCAATCCCGGCGGCGTCGAGAACTGGAAGCAACGGCACGGCGGCAACGTCGACGATCTTGATGCAACCGTCGACGGCTTCGGCATCACGCCGCGAGACATCCTGCAAGGGCTGGCCGGTGCGGTCGATGCGTTGAAGCTGCCGCATTCGGTGCATGTGCATTGCAACAATCTCGGCCTGCCAGGCAATTGGACCACCACGCTGGAAACCATGCGAGCGCTCGAAGGCCGCCGCGCGCATCTGACGCACATCCAGTTTCACAGTTACGGTGGCGGCGAGGCGGACGAAGGCACGTTTCGCAGCCAGGTCGCGCCGCTGGCCGAATACGTCAACACGCACGCCAATGTGACGGTCGACGTCGGCCAGGTGATGTTCGGCCGCACCACCAGCATGACGGGCGATGGCCCGCTGGGGTACTATCTGCAGAAGCTTAATGGCGGCAAGTGGTACAGTTGCGATACGGAACTGGAGTCTGGCTGCGGCGTCTCACCGATCGAATATAAGAACAAGCGGCTGGTTCACGCCTTGCAATGGGCGATCGGCCTGGATTGGTATCTGATGGTCGACGATCCGTGGCGAGTGGTCATGAGCACCGACCATCCCAACGGCGGCTCGTTCTTGGCCTATCCACAGATCATTCGGCTGTTGATGGACCGTGCGTACCGCCAGGAACAACTGGCCGAATGCCCGCGACAGGTCCGCGAGCGGTCCCACGTTGGCGACATCGAGCGGGAGTATTCGCTCAACGAAATCGCGATCATCACCCGAGCCGGCCCCGCGCGAATCCTTGGACTGGCGAACAAGGGCCATCTGGGCGTGGGCGCCGATGCGGACGTAACGATCTACGCACCGCACGAAAACAAGGAGATCATGTTCTCGCTGCCGCGGTATGTCATCAAGGCGGGCGAGATCGTGATCGACGACACAGAGTGTCGCGCCACGCCGAGGGGCGGCACGCTCTATAGCATGCCGCGATTCGACGAGGAGCGCGAGTCGGAGATACACCAGTGGTTCGACGACCATTACAGCGTGAGTTTTGAAAACTACCCGGTGGCGGCGGAGGAAATCGTCGACCCCAAACCGGTGACCTGCGAGTAGCGTCTTATGGTGAAAGCGTCCGAATATTGGGAGTGCTGGGCACGAACCTTTTTCAAGGCAAAGAACCCGATCTGCCCTGGAAGGGCAACACAACACAGCCCAGGCGAAGCTTGTTGCCGCTTGCGAGCAACAAGCGCCCGCCTGGGTTACCGAACGATGAATTCGCTAGCCCTGAAAGGGCGGAACAAAGAATGGTCTAGCGCCGCCAGACAGGGTGCGATCCCCGTCCTCTCGAGCCGTTGCCTCGGTTTCGCCTCCTTAATCCAGGAGTTCTGCGAGGCGGAGCGCCGCTTCGTAGTCGCTCGTGGTGTTGCAGTTAAGCAGCGAGTGACTCTCCGGGTCGACGTCCCGCCATGTCTCGGCCGAGACGATTCGCGTGCGGCAGGCGGCGAGCAAACCTTGCATCTTCAATTGATCGCCGGCCAGAAGTTGCTCCACCGTGGCCACAACGCCGCGTCGATAGACCGCCGCCAACGGATGCACACGCCCGGCGTGCGTCGGCGCGACGATGTCGTGCGCCTCGTCGAGCAGCAGGAACATGCGTTCGACGAACGCCGACGACAGCAGCGGCGCGTCGCAACTGGTGACAAAGGCGGCGCCGTAGCCCTCAGGCAGCGAGCGCAAGCCCGCGGCCAGTCCTTCCAGCGGTCCGCGGCCCGGTCGAGCATCGCGGGCGATGAGGATCGTGGCGGCGGTTGCTGGAACCTCCGGCAATGGCTGCTCTTGTGCGGCGACCAATGCAATGGCGTCAACCACGGTCGACAAGCGGCCAACCACGCGGGCGAGCATCGTCTCGCCGCCGAACGGCAGCGACGCCTTGTCGACGCCCATCCGCGTGCTTGTTCCACCACACAATACAATCGCCGCTCGGTTCATAAGGCCCAATATAGCTCGACGGAACGCCGATGTCGCTGACGCTACGTTATCGCGGAGAGACGACGCTGCCCGTCGAGGTCGACGGGCTATTGCCGGCCGCGCTGCGCGAGTTGGGATTGCCCCAGATCGAGCGATTCACGATCCACCACGGCAACCAGAAATTGCCGCTGGCGGAATGGTTCGACGTGTCTGGCGATGCGGCGGATCTGCGGATCGACCTGGAAGGCGATCTGTCTGGGGTCCACTCCATTGGCTCCGGCCTGTGTGACGGCACGATCCACATTCACGGCCCCGCCGGACGGCACGTCGGCAGCGGCATGCGTGGCGGAGAGATCGTCGTGAATGGCGACGCCGGCGACTGGCTCGGCGCAGAGATGCGCGGCGGCATGCTGCGGGTCAAGGGAAACGCCGGCAATCTGGTCGGCGCGGCTTATCGCGGCAGCCCGCGCGGGATGCGCGGCGGGACCATTCTTGTCTCAGGCCACGCCGGCCACGAAG
>JBBDLY010000413.1:9915-11363 GCA_040878585.1 Pirellulales bacterium | reverse complement strand
GGTCGGGGGGAAATTTTGATCCGCAAGACATAGTCGTGTTTCACGCAGCGCGACTAAATATAGTACATGGGTGAACTCTTTTCGTTCGCTCGATCGACCAGGTCGGCCAGCGTGATCCCTTCCAGCAGGTCTTGCTCGGCTTGCTTGATTTCCTGCCATGTTTGCAGCAACGCCCGAGCGGCGGGGGCGTTGCTTGTGGTATTGCTGGTCAGGCTCGCGTCGACGCCGTCGACCACGGCGACGATCATGGCCAAGGTCACTTCGTCGGCCGGCTTGCTGAGTTGGTAGCCCCCCGCGGCCCCTCGGGTGCTGTTGACCAGGCCGGCGTTCTTCAGTTGCAGCAGAATCTGCACCAGAAAGCGGGGCGGGATGCCGTGGGCGTCGGCAATCTCGCGAATCCGCACCGGTTCAGCCGTCGACTGCCGCAAGGCCAGTTCCAACATCGCCAGGGCGGCATATTCGGTCTTTGCGGAGAGTTTCATCACAAGCTAGATTCCGGAACCGCCCGCTTGTTCTTCCATGGTGTGCAGCCCGCATTCCGTCTTGGCGGTGCCGCTCCAGCGGCCGGCCCGCTCGTCGATTTCGCCCTCGCCGACCGCGCGCGTGCAGGGCCAGCAGCCGATGCTGGGATAGCCTTGGTCGTGCAACGGGTTGTAGGGAATGTCTTCCTTCATGATCAGCGACCAAACCTCTTTCTTGGTCCAGTTCGCCAAGGGGCTGATCTTGACGAGGTTGAACTTCTTGTCCCAGCCGACAATCGGCGAGCCGGCCCGATGGGCACTCTGGTCCCGCCGAATGCCGCTCATCCAGCCGTGGAATCCTTGGATTGCTTCCCGCAGCACGGTGATCTTGCGGTCGAAGCAGCACTGGGTCGGATCCTTGGCGTACAGCGGCCCGCCATGCTGCTTCTCGTAATCTGCGGCGCTCAACGGATGCGAGCGATAGTCGACCGTAATGCCGTACCGCTCGGCAATGCGGTCTCGCAGGTCGTGCATCTCGGCAAACTGATAGCCGGTCTCCAGATTGAATACGTACACCTGCGGCTGGATCCGTGCCAGCATATGCAGGATCACGCACCCCTCGGGACCGAAGGCGGTCGCCATCGTCAGCTTGGGGTGGAACTTCTCCACCGCGTACTCGATGATCTCCCACGGAGAGGCGGCTTCCAGCCGGGTGCTGTCGGCGGCCAATTCGGCGAGCAGCTCGGCAGTCGGCTCCAAGGGCGGTTCGTTGCGATAATCGGGCCGCGCGACTCCTTCATTGGAGAGCATCCGCCCGCGACTGTCGCCGCCGGCCGGCGGGTCGACGCCGGTCACGAGCGTAGGATCGTCGGGGGCGAGTGGTTCGGTTTCGGTGTTCATTGCGGGCCATGACAGGTTTGTGTAGGCTGGAATCATACTAATGTTACTAATCAAAGTCAACTATCGCCACTTCCTTAGATTATCGAC
>JBBDLY010000413.1:6017-9815 GCA_040878585.1 Pirellulales bacterium | reverse complement strand
GGCGGGTGTGTGAGTATCGCCGCAAGCGGCTTGAAGTCATCAGCGCAAGGAATAGAACATGGCGGACAAGGTTTTCGTGGCTGTCGACGTGGGGGCTTCCAGCGGTCGGCACATGGCTGGCTTGTTTGACGGCGGTCAGCTTAAATTGGCCGAAATCTATCGATTCGAGAACGGACCAGTCTACGTCGGCGACCACATGCATTGGAACGTGCTCGGCCTGTGGAAAGATATTACCATTGGGCTGCGGGCGGCAGGCAACGACTACGGCCGCGCGCTGACCAGCGTCGGGGTTGATACCTGGGGCGTCGATTTCGGGCTGCTCGGCCGGGGCGACGAACTGCTCGGCAATCCGTATCACTATCGCGACGCACGCACGCACGGCATGTTCGAGGCGGCCTTCGATCTCGTACCGCGCGAGGAAATCTTCGCCCAGACCGGCCTGCAATTCATGGAGATCAACTCGCTGTACCAGTTGCTTTCCATGAACCTGTCCAACTCGCCGATACTGGAAATGGCTGAATCGTTACTGTTCATGCCGGACTTATTCCACTGGCTGATGACCGGCGAAAAGGTGAACGAGTTTACCGACGCCACGACCAGCCAATTCTACAATCCGTTGCGAGGCAATTGGGCGCGGCAGTTGTTGAGCAAGTTGGGCATTCCGACGAACATCCTATGCGACATTGTGCAACCGGGCACCAAGCTGGGCAAGCTCCGTAAGCAGGTGGCCGGCGAAACCGGCCTGCCCGGCATCGAGGTCGTGCTGCCCGGCACGCACGACACGGCCAGCGCCGTGCTGGCCGTGCCGGCCGACAGCGTCGAGGACTCCGTGCCCAACTGGTGCTATATCAGTTCCGGCACCTGGAGCCTGATGGGGGTGGAAAGCCCCGAGCCGATCATCAACGCCCGCGCCAGCGAGCTGAACTTCACCAATGAAGGGGGCGTCGGCAACACGACGCGGGTGTTGAAAAACATCGCCGGCCTGTGGCTGGTGCAGGAGTGTCGCCGCGTCTGGAATCAGGAGGGGGCCGATCACAGTTGGGACGATCTGGTCCGCCTGGCCGAAGGGGCGCGGCCGTTGGTCTCGTTGATCGATCCGGACCATGCCAGCTTCGTCGCTCCGGCAAACATGGCTTCGGCCATTCGCAACTTCTGTCGCGATACCGGACAAACGGTGCCATCGAGCGAGGGCGCGGTGATTCGCTGCGCGCTGGAAAGCCTGGCCCTGCGGTATCGGCAAGTGCTCGGCTGGCTGGAGGAGCTGATCGGCCAACGGATTGAAACCATTCACATCGTCGGCGGCGGCTCGCAGAACGAACAACTTAATCAGATGACCGCCGACGCCTGCCACCGCCGCGTCCTCGCCGGTCCGGTCGAAGCAACCGCCACCGGCAACATCCTGATGCAAATGATCGCCATGGGCGAAGTCGGCAGCATCGCCCAAGCGCGAAAAATCGTGCAGCAGAGCTTCCCCACGGAGGAATACACGCCCCGCGATACGACCCGCTGGGACGAGGCATTCGAGCGGTTCGAGGGGTTGTCGCACTAGGCCGCGGACAAACAAAGTCGACAAACAAGGCCGTAGGCGACGCCCGATCGGCTATAATGCATCAAGGCGCGTCATGAAAATCTCGCTGCACACGGAGCCTTGCGATGAAAACCGTTTATGCCGTTTTCGAGAACGGAGTCTTTCGGCCCACCGAACCGGTCGAACTGCCCGAGCACTGCCAGGTGGAGTTTGTACCAAGAATGGTGGGTTCCTCCGTCGCCGAGCAGATTGAATCGCTGCGGGAAACAGATCCTGCCTTGGCGTCGGTGTATGAAGTGCTGGCTCGCCGCCACGACAGCGGTCAGTCCGACACCGCTGAGCGGCATAACGAGCATCAGCCATGAGTTCGGTATTTCTGGATACCGTCGGTCTAATCGCTGTTTGGGACGAAGCGGATCAATGGCATCCGCGAGCGGAACCGGTGTTCATGAAGTTGCTCTTCGCCGGCCGGAAACTGATGACGACGCCGGCAGTGCTTCTCGAATGTGGCAATGCCGCCGCGCGCCGCAACTATCGCCGCGATGTTTGCGACCTGCGGAACAATTTGCTGAGATCGAACGGATTAATCTTCCCGACTGATGACGATGTACGGCAAGCTTGGGAGGATTATCGGCTCGGTCAGGCGGGCGACGCCGGCATTGTCGACCATCTCACGTTCGTCGTTATGCGGCGATTGGGGATCACCGAGGCGTTCACCAACGATCAACACTTCGCAGCCGCCGGCTTCACAGTGCTGTTCTAAATTCAGTAGTTCCAATTTTAGACGAAGGACATAGCTGATTGATGGCACATCGCTAGCTGTCAGCTATCAGCTTTCAGTAAGGAAAAACGCGGTTCCTGATTGCTGACGGCTGATAGCTGACAGCTAGCGTTGCCGCCACTGAAGTTGTCAAGTTGTTCGCAACATCGAAATTGGAACTACTGAAATTGCGAATGTTCCTGCGGCTGCCGCCGGCCAGGTGGTCCGACCGCTGGGATGTGGTTGCTGCGGTATTATGGCGGTTTCGCGGCCTCTCCGTTGACCTGCGCCATGGTCGGCGTCATCATTAAGTAAATCGTCCTGCCTTATACCCACCCCTTTCGGATGCGGCGCTCATGCTCTTTCCACGTACTTGTGTCATGCTGCGGCGAGTTTGTCTGGCGGTCTGCTTCGCAGCGGCCACGCCCGCTTGGTCCGCTGAACCGATCGAACGCGATCGCGAGGGACCATTCGAGTTGCTCGATGGCGATCGCGTGGCGTTGATCGGCAACACCCTGTTCGAGCGCGAGCAATCATTTGGCGATTGGGAGCACGAACTCACCCGACGCTATCCGGACCGCCACATCACGTTTCGCAATCTTGGCTGGAGCGGCGACCGCCCTAGCGGCATCTCACGCAAGCGGTTCGGCAACGTGGAGGAAGGTTTCCAGCACTTGCGCAAATCGATCGAATTGGTCCGCCCCACCGTGGTGTTGATTAACTACGGCGCCAACGCCGCGCACGAAGGCGAGGCGGGGCACGCGCCGTTCTTCGCCGAACTCGACCAACTGTTCGCGCTGCTCGAACCGATCGGCGCCCGCCTGGTGCTCGTCTCGCCGATGGAGCACGAACACATGGGCGAACCGCTGCCGAACCCGGCCGCCTATAACGCCCAGGTTCGCGCGCTGCGCGATGCAATGAAAGAGTACGCCCAAGCCAAGAACTGCGACTTTGCCGATCTCGTCGAACATTTCCAGCGAGCGAGCACCCAGGCGAACGATTCCGTCGAGCCGACCGACGCCTGGACCGACAACGGCATCCACTTCAGCCCCTACGGCTATTGGCGCAGCGCGCCGGTGTTCGCCCGTTCGCTGGGGCTGCAACCGTTGCCCAAATGGTCGATGGAACTCGATGCCAAGGGGCAACTCATCCATGCCGCTGGCGTTGCCGTCGACAACGTGTCAGCGAAAACGGAACCAGCCCGTTTCGAGTTGTCCTTCAAGGCCGCCGATAAGGCGATGCCACGGGCAACTGTCCCTCCACATGCTCCGGAAGGGGCGCAACAGTTCGCCGATGCCCGCACGATGCAATTGCGGGGCCTATCGCCGGGCAACTATCGCTTGACCGTCGACGGCCAGCCAGTCGCCACGGCCCCGGCCGAGGAATGGGCCCGAGGCGTTACCTGGACGACGGGGCCAAGCTTCGCCCAGGCGAACGAACTGCGCGAGGTGATTCGCCGCAAGAACGAACTCTTCTTCCATCGCTATCGCCCGCAGAACGAGACCTACCT
>JBBDLY010000413.1:2673-5917 GCA_040878585.1 Pirellulales bacterium | reverse complement strand
GCCGCAAGAACGAACTCTTCTTCCATCGCTATCGCCCGCAGAACGAGACCTACCTATTCCTGTTCCGCAAGCACGAACAGGGGAACAACGCCGTGGAAATCCCGCAGTTCGATCCGCTTGTCGAGGCCGAGGAGAAACGGATCGCCGAACTGCGGCAACCCAAGCAACATACATACCGCATCGAGCGGATAGAGGAGTAAGTGACGTGATTAAGTGGCAAATGCGGAATGGGGAATGCGGAATGCGGATTTCGCTTGCGGGGTTGATGTCGGTGGTCTTGTTGTTGGTCGGCGCCGTGCCGGTCTCGGCCCAGCGCGGCTTAAAGAACATTCCGGAGCCAAATCCCGACGAGGAATTGGCGACCTTCATTCTGCCGGAGGGATTCGAGGCGAATCTGTATGCTTCCGATCCGCTGTTGCGTAAACCGATTCACATGAACTTCGACGCCGAGGGGCGGCTGTGGGTCGCCAGCAGTGAGATTTACCCGCAGATCGAACCGGGCCAACCAGCCAACGACAAGATTCTGGTCCTGGAAGACACCAACAACGATGGCCGCGCCGACAAAACGACCACCTTCGCCGACGGCCTGCTGATTCCCACCGGCGTGCTGCCCGGCGACGGCGGCGTCTACGTGGCCAACAGCACCGAGCTGCTGCACCTGACCGATACCGACGGCGACGGCGCGGCCGATCGGCGGCGGATCGTGCTGAGCGGGTTTGGCACCGAGGACACCCATCACATCCTGCACACGCTCCGCTTCGGCCCCGACGGCATGATCTACATGAACCAGTCGATCTACATCCACAGCCACATCGAAACGCCTCACGGCGTGCGACGGATGGACGGCGGCGGCGTGTGGCATTTTCGGCCCGAAACACTGGAACTGGAAACCTTCACCCTCGGCCTGGTCAACAGTTGGGGGCATGTGTTCGACCGGTTCGGGCAGTCCTTCCAGACCGACGGCGCCGGCGGCGACGGCATCAACTATGTCTTTCCCGGCTGGGTCGGCGTTACCTCGCCCGGCGCGAAGCGCGTCATGCGGGGGCTGAACCCCGGCAGCCCCAAGCATTGCGGCCTAGAGCGGATCAGCGGCCGGCACTTTCCCGAAGACTGGCAAGGCGATCTGATCGCCAACGACTTTCGCGCCCACCGCGTCTGCCGCTTCAAATTAAGCGACGACAACAGCGGGTTCTCCTCGCAACAGCAGCCGGAAGTGATCAAAAGCTCGCACGTGGCGTTCCGCCCGATCGACGCCAAAATGGGGCCTGACGGCGCGCTGTACATTGCCGATTGGTACAACCCGATCATTCAACATGGCGAGGTCGACTTTCGCGATCCACGCCGCGATCACGTGCATGGCCGCATCTGGCGCGTGACCGCCAAGGGGCGCCCGTTGGTCGAAAAGCCGCGGATCGTCGGCGTGGAGATTGCCGAGTTGCTGGCAATGCTCGAACTGCCGGAGCAGTTCACCCGCGATCACGCCAAGCTGGAACTCAAGTCGCGCGGCAAGCAAGCGGTGCTGCCGGAACTGGAGAAGTGGATCCCCGCGCTCGATCTGACCACCGACGAAGGCCGGCGGGCGGCGTTGGAAGGCTTGTGGACTTACCAGTCGCTCAACGTGGTCGAACAGCGCTTGCTGGCGACGCTGATGCAGGCAGACGACTTTCGCATACGCGCCGCGGCCACCCGCGTGCTCTATCATTGGAACGACTCCGTACCGCAAGCAATGTCGTTGCTGAGCGAGGCGGTGGCGGATGAGCATCCTCGCGTGCGGCTGGAAGCAGTTCACGCCTTGAGAAATGTGTCCGATCCTCGAGCGTGCCAAGTGGCCGCGCGGGTGTTGAACATGCCGATGGATGCGAACCTGGACTACGCGCTGTGGGTAACCTGCCGCGAGACCAAGGACCGCTGGCTGACCGCCTTGCAGGCGGGCGAAATCGACTTCGGCGGCAATGTGGCCCACCTGAACTTCGCGCTCAAGGCGGCCGAAACGAAGGACGTCGTGCCGCTGCTGGTCGATCGCTACCGCAAAGGCGAGGTACCCGCGGAGCAACGCACGGCGGTGCTGGCGACGATCGCCTCTCTCGGCCAGCCAACTCACTTGCAGGTGGTATTCGAAGCCGCGTTGGCGGATGACCTGGCACCGTCGGATCGGCTGCAACTGCTGACGGCGTTGACCGGCTCGCCTCACCGCCCGTCGGGAAACCTGGCCGACGTCGACAAACTGTTGGACGACCAAGATCCCGCAGTCGCTGCCGCCGCCTTGGCCGCGGTCGGCAAGTGGAAGCTGGAATCTTTGCGCCCGCAGGTCGAGAAACTGGCCGCGGAAAGCACGAGCGAAGTCCGCCGGCCGGCGATCGAGGCGGTCGCCGCGCTGGGCGGGCCGCGGAGCATCGAGACGCTCAAACAAATCCTTGCCGACAGCGACGCCCACGACCTGCGCACGGCGGCAATCGCCGGCATGGCCCAGATCGACCCGGCGGTCGCGGCCGTTCAAGCCGCCGCTGCATTGGCCGTGGCGAAGTCAGAGCACGAACCGGGCGCGATCATCGAAGCTTTCCTAGGGCAAAAGGATGGCCCCCAATTGCTGGCCAAAGAAATTGCTGGCAAGCAGCTCAACACCGACGTCGCCAAACTGGCGATCCGCACGGTCGAGAGCTTCGGCAAGCCCCTGCCGGAACTGGTGGCCGCCTTGCGCACCGCCGGCGGCGTCGCGGAAGGCCAAACATGGACCGCCGACCAACGGCAGCAAATTCTCGATTCGTTGGCCGGCGGCGATCCCCGCCGCGGCGAACAGATCTATCGCCTCGCGGAACTCTCCTGCCTGAAGTGCCATGCCATCGGCGGTGCCGGCGGGCAGGTAGGCCCCGACTTGGTCAGTATCGGCGCCAGCGCCCAGCCCGACTATCTGCTCGAATCGTTGATTGATCCCGGCGCCAAGATCAAGGAGAATTACCATTCGCTGGTTGTCTTCGACAAGCAGGGGCGTGTGTTCACCGGCGTGAAGGTCCGCGAGACCGACAAGGAGTTGATTCTCCGCGACGCCGAGGACCGCGAGATTCGGGTGCCGCTCGACGAGATCGACGAAACCGAGGAAGGGGGCAGTTTAATGCCCGGCGGCCTGGTCGATACGCTCACCCGCGACGAACTGGTCGATCTGGTTCGCTTTCTCTCCGAGTTGGGCAAGGTGGGGCCGTTCGCCGTGGGGCAGCAACCCGTTGTACGTCGTTGGCAAGCCATGGTC
>JBBDLY010000413.1:0-2663 GCA_040878585.1 Pirellulales bacterium | reverse complement strand
TCGACAGCGTGGAGAAGCGCCGCGGGCGCGACCCCGGCGGGCCGGCCGCCGCGGCGGACAACCTCGGCCAATTCGAATGGACCAGTCACTACAGCACCGTCGACGGCTCACTGCCGGCGGCCGACATTCCCCAAGTCGCCCAACCCGGCGGACAGCCGCTGATCGCACTGCTGCAGTTCGGCCTCCAGGTTACCACGGCCGGCACAATCGGCTTCGACATGCAACTGCCCGAGGGCGCGACCGTCTGGTTCAACGGCGAACCGCTGACCAATCCGCAAGTCGAAGCCGCGCGCGGCGATCATCGCGTGACGTTTGCATTCGACCCCGCCAAACTGAAGGAGGCGGTGCGCGTTGAACTGTTGATTCCCTCGTCCTCCACAGCCAAAGCGGCGGTCACGGGGGGTAAGTAGACTCCCACACAATCACCATCGCCGCGCTCGTCTCCCATGGACTCGGCGGTTGAGGCGGTTGAGCAGAACCAGGGTCCGAGATGTTCCACCCCCCTTGGCGAGGCTGATACAGAGGCCGATCAGCAGCGAGCCGCCGCCGGCTGCGATCCAGCCTTCTCCCTTATCGAAGGAGTCGGTCCAGCCGAGGAGCGACCACTCGGTCCAGGCCAGGACCGCGGCGAACACGGCCGTCAGCAAGTTCGCCAGATCACGCAGCCGCAACTCGCTGTACCAATAGAGCACTGCGACGACCACTCCCAAGGTTGTCAAACTGCTGACGACGAACACGTTTTCTTGGAACAGCCATGGCAGCGTGAGAGCCATGCCAACGACCACCACGGGAATGATCCTCGCGGCGTGACGGCGAATCCATCGCGCCGGCGCGTCGTCAAACAACAGCCCCGCCAGCAGGATCGCATAACAATACAGCGCCGCCGGGACGAGTCCCCGATAGTCCGTCCAGAAGCTCTGCTGCAATCGCTCTACGGAACCGATCGCCACGACCGCCAGCACCGCAAGAATCCGCCAGGTGGAGCCTCGTCGCAGGCCATAAGTAAGTTCAACGCCCAGCAGCAGCAGTAGCGGCCAGGCCAGCGGTGTGGTCTCCAGCGCGGCGGTTCCGAACGAAGGGCGCAGAAAGGACAAGGCCAGCAGCGAAAACACCAGCCCCCGCTCGCCCGCCGCTTCGCCGCGCCACCAAATCCAGGCGTAGAACAGCGCCGCGGACGCGAGCAACAGGGTGGCGGGCGATAGATCGTATTGGGCCATAATCGCCAGAAAACGTGCCTGCGCCACATTCCGCGGCCCCAGCGGAAAGGCCAATGCCAGCATGGCCACCGGCGCATAGAGAGCCATGCCGCGGACGACCGGCCAGTCATGCTGCACCGCCATCTCGTAGAACAACACGCAGCCGGCGAACAGCAGCGGAATCAGGAAGTAACCTTGAAAACCACTTGCCAAACCGCCCGTGTCCTCGAACGTAACGGTCAGGCTGAACGAGCGAAGCGCGAAGCCGACCCCCACGAAAAAGAACATCGTCCAGGGATACCAGGGTCGCGGCCAGGGGGTTCCCGTGGGACGCTTGTCGCGTGCATCGCAATGCGCGGCCGGCCAAAGGCTCAGCAGGCAGAGTCCGGCCGCAACCGGAAAGAGCAGCACCCATCGCGACATCGAGGCGGCCTCTCCTCGAAAGGAAAGATCGGCAAGCCACATCGGGTAGCAAAACAACAGCGCAAGCTGCAAGTAGAACGGTATCCGCAGCAGCCAGCTTAGCCGCATCCGCAAGGCGCGAAGCGTCCCTTCCGTGACCAGGATCGAAAACACGAAACCGCTGGCGAGCAATTCGCGCCCGGCGCGCGGATCTTGCAGGCTCACCAGATCGAAGCTCATCGAGATCGCGCCAAATAGCAGCACCAGCAGCAACAGCATCATGCGGGCGTCGTCCCACACCTGGCCCACCCGCACGACCAACACCGCCGCGGCCGCCATCGCCAAGGTGTAGCCGCCCAACACTTGCAACAGCAGCCAGCGGTGTTCAAGCATCTCCGAGCCCGAGAAGACGCGATGCACGCCGTACAACACCATCACCGCGCTGATAACGTAGAACGGATTATGCGTGTAGAGATACTTGACGAATCGCCCGGTGATGCCGGCCCGCGACTCGCGACGTCGAATGGTTTGTACGGTTTTGATTTCCATCACATGCTCAGACATAGCGCACCTCTTTCTGAAATTGGAGAATCTCCGCACGTCCGCGCAGGATGAGCGCGCGGTGGGGTTGAGACGAATCAAACGAGGGATCATCGCGCGTGAGAAGGTCAGGCGCGTGCGAGATTCTGTTCCATGGGCAAACCCTCCGAACGAGATGAGCGTTGGTCCGCCGCAAAACGACGGATCGGAAGGGCCTCTTCAACCGGCGTTGTACGGCAGCGGCGCCGCAAACGCAAGCAAATTGTCAGGCGGGTTCCGGAGTGATGCCCAATACAATGTCAGCACGAGCGCAAGTTCTGAAGTTGCGCTTCCCCGTTTGCCGCCGTTTTGGCCGCCGGCCAAACTCACCGTAGCCAGGGGCAACGCCCTTGTCATTACCCTTCACGCCCCCAGCCGCCTTGTGCGGCTGGAGCGAGCGTTTGTCAGCTAGCCAGCCAGGCAGCAGCCAGGTCGCCCCCTGCCCGGCTTGTCCGGCAGGAGCGCAAGTTTGGGCGCGAAGAAAGC
>JBBDLY010000412.1:0-2490 GCA_040878585.1 Pirellulales bacterium | reverse complement strand
ACCAACAAGTTCACCGCGAAGGGTCCGAGAATAATCAGCACCGTGGCCAGCATCACCAGGATGCCTGGCAGCAGCATGTTGACGCCCGCTTCGCCGGCTAGCCGTTCGGCCCGTTGGGTGCGTTTCAGGCGGAGGACGTCGGCCTGGGTGCGGAAGATCACCGCCAGCGGCGAACCGAGGTCTTCGCCCTGCACGATCGCGCCGATGATGCTGGTAATCTCGTCGTCGTTCAGACGCCGCTGCATGGAGCGGAACGCCTCGGTGCGGGTCTTGCCCAACTGCATGTCGCTGAGCACGCGGCCGAATTCCTCGCTCACCGGATGTCCCTCGAACTCGCGGACCGATTGCTCCAAGGCGGTCAGGAAGTTGATGCCGGCTTCCATCAGCAGCGTCAGCAGGTCGAGCAGAAACGGCATGCGGCGCTTGATCAGCACCAGCCGATGCTCCGCCTGCCAGGCCAGCCGGCGGCGCAATATCCAGACCGTGGCCGCGGCAATGCCGAACGCCACTACCACGCCGGGCACGCCGAACATCCGCACGCAGGCAAACAGATAGGCGGGCGAGATCAGCACCGCGATCAGTTCCGCCCGACCCATATACTCCTCGGCGGTCCAACTTCGCGACAGACCGGCCGCCTGAATCTGCCGCTGGATCTCCGGCAACTGATCGGCAAAGGCCGCCCGGTTGAGCCGGGCAAAGACCCGAATGATCGGCTGAAACAGCCGGTACATCACGTCGGCCTTGCGCAGTTCGTTGACCCGGCTAACGTCGTACCGCCACTCGACGCCTTGCTGAAGGTCTTCGGTCCGTAGCGTGATGTAAATCCACCAACAAAGCGCCGCCACGCTGCCGCCGACCATGCCGCTGGCAATCAGGGCGCCGACCTCGGTGAAGGCGTTGGCGAGGAACAGGAGTTGACTAGGATTCAAGTACATGCGGCGAGGTAATAATTTCCAATATCGAAATACTAAATCCTAAACAAATTACAATTTCAAAGGCCCGAATAATCGAAACGCCAAGTTCAATGTTCTTCATTCGATCATTCAGATTTCGATCATTGTTTAGGATTTAGGATTTGGTCCTTAGGATTTCTAGATGTCTGGATTGAGTATATGCCGCGCCCACAGGTAGGCGATGATGTTCAGCATCACCGCGGCGACCAGCACCAGTTGCCCTGGCACGGTCGTAAACAATAATCCAACGCTGCCCGCGTCGACGAAAAAGTAAATCGCCAGGATAAAGAACGGCGCCATGGCCATGTAAACCGCCGACTTGCGGGCCATGGCTGTTTCGCTTTCTATTTTGCGTTCCAACCGTTGCAGTTCACGCACGCTGTGGGCGATGCGATCGACCGTTTCGTTGAGCCTTCCGCCGCTTTCGCGGCTGGCCAGCAGCGCCGCGCTGAACAGGGCGAAGTTCTCGCTCTGCAGGCGCTCCTTGGCCTCTTCCAGCGTGCGGTCGAGCGGCTTGCCCATGCGGTATTCACCGACAATCCGCCGGAACTCCGCATTCAGCGGCCGAGGCGACTGGTCGGCCAGCACCTCCAGCGACTGGGCCAGCGACAGTCCCGCCTTGATCGCGCTGGAAAGCGAGACCATGGCGTCGGCCAGTTGATCCTCGACCCGCAGGCGATGCTTCTCAGCCAGTCGCCGCACGTAGTACCACGGCACACACAGAAAGAAGGCCACCGCGAAAACGGCAATCACCAGCAGCCCCAGCCCGATCCAAACGCCGAAGAAAATCGCCACCAGGGCGATCGACCACAGAATGAGATACCTGCGCAGGTTCCGCGTCGAGACGTGCAACCGGCGAAGCTTCGCACGAAAGTCCTTTTCCATGAACTCAATGCCGCGCCAATAATAAGGCCGACCAAAGAACGCAAAGAACCCCGCTGAAGCGGCCACGAGCGTGCTGGCGAAGATGGTGTAGGCGTTGAACATTGACTTTGTTTTGGAGACCGCTGGTGTTCGCTGATGGACGCTAATGATTTGCTAAAAGGGATGGCAAAAAGATTTGTGGGGCAAAAAGATGAAGGAGGTCGCAAGATCAAAACCATACAGGCATGAACATGAACCACGACACAATCGCAGCAAGCAATAGAATCCATTCTATCAGCCGAACCTTCGGTCGTTTTGCTATAAGCGACCAAACGAGCCCGACAATTCCGCCTGCCAAACCGCCTAACAACATTGCAATTAAAATACGAAGACCACTGACCTCAAACGCCGCATCACGAAACGCCAAAATCAACGTCAGTAGCACGTGGATGAAGCAACTTCCGAAAATAGCGCCAAAGCTGACACCGGAAATCGGCCACCAGCTTCCCAAAGTCGCAACTACGCCTTGATCGGTTGGTGACTTGTAGGGATTCTCCACGGACTTGGTCCTTTCCTCTGCGTTTCTTTGCGGCTCTCTGCGTCCTTTGCGTTCATCCGCGCATCTCGCGATCCTTCCGCTCAATGTGGCGACAAGCGTGCTGGCGAAGATGGT
>JBBDLY010000411.1:0-15534 GCA_040878585.1 Pirellulales bacterium | reverse complement strand
GTGGCGTGCATGGTAAACAGCATCGTGTAGAACTCGGGCGAGATCTGTCCGCCGTCGGCCGAGAAGAACAGCTTGCCCAGCACCGGCATGTCGCTCCACGGCCAGGCCACTTGCCAGCGGACCGCCAAGGCGAGCAGTCCGCCGATCAAAAACCAGATCAACGTAGAGAACAGAAACTGCAATCCGATGATCTTATGATCGCGGGAAAACACGTAGGTGCCGACGAAATCCGACACGCTCATGCCGGAACGACCGTGCCCCTCGTCGTGCGAATGAAAACCTTCTGCCGTCGTACTCATAACGATCCTATCGCATGGAAACTTCCGCGCCGCAGCGGGGAAGAATTATTGCTCGGTATAAACGTTTTGTTCTTTTTCCAGATTCGCCAACCAGGCGTCGTAATCGCTCCGCGATTGGATGATAATGCGGCCACGCATCTTATAGTGGCCCCACCCGCACAACTCCGCGCAGACCAGGTCGTAGGCGCCGATCTCGGTCGGTTTGAACCACACCGGTATCATCATGCCGGGCACGGCGTCCTGCTTGACACGCAAGTTGGGCAGGAAGAAGCTATGCAGCACGTCCTCGCTCTTGAGCCGGATCAGAATGTCCTCGTTCTCCGGAACGTGCAGGTCGTTGACCGTGTAGAGGTCGTCGGCCGTGTTGAACCTGCCGTCGGGACCACGATAGCGCAGCCGCCACTCGAATTGCCGAGCGTTCACCTCGATTTCCTCGCCCGGGTTCAGTGGCCGGTTGATCTTGGTATCCGCCCAGGCGTTCATCTGGTAGATGGCGATAAACAACAGCGTTGCGGCCGGTATGATCGTCCAGACAACTTCCAGGCTGTGGCTGCCGTGCGTGTACTTGACCGGATCGTGATTGCTGGTGCGATCGTATCGCCACATGAAATACGCCAGGCAGACCTCGGTGGCGATGAACACGATGCCGGTCAGCCACAGAATCAACATGAACAGGTTGTCGATCACGTAGCCATATTGGCTTACATCCTTGGGAAACCAGTGGTTCACCAAGGGAGCGGCCCGGTCGTTGGCGGCGATCAGGAACAGGCCAGTCCCCAAGATCGGCACCAGGAAAAACAACAGACTCCAGAACTTTCCCACGGCTTATTTGCTCCCGACTCTCGATCGAACTCAATCTGGTTGTGTTAATGAATCACTGTCTGCGGAATCACTGTCCGCGGCTACAACCGCTCGCGTAGCCCCGCCCGTTCCAACTCCGGCGGCAGACTAAGCGGCTCGTAAGGCAGAGACTGCACGTAGTTGACGATGTCCCAAATATCCTGCTCGCTGACGCCCGGTCCTTCGTCGCTGGTTTTCAGCGTGGCCGCCGGCATTTGCGCGCCTGCGATGCCGACGTAAATACGGCGATAGATGTCGATCGGACGGCGCCCGAACCGATACACGCCTTGTCGCAAGTTGCGAGGTTTCAAGTATCGCGGCGGCAAAGCGCCGACGGCCAGGAAAGCGGCCTCCAGTTCTGGATTGGCGATCGGCTCGTTCCACATATCGTAGAGGTTCAACTGCCCGTCGCCGAGAGCCAGATTGCCATGGCAACTTGCGCAGTTGCCGCCGGTGTCGGCATAGAACAACGTGCGTCCCCGCTCGATCGACGCCAGCTTTTCCGCCTCGCTGGCAAACGACTGCGGTGTGACCGGATGGACCACTTTTTCCTCGGCGATCTTCCACGCCTCGACCCGCGGCTTGAGGATCTCGTCGACCAGTACCGCCGGATCGGTGGGAACTTCCCCCTCGTCGGATGTCAGGAAGATCAGTTCGATCTCCGTTTCACCGCGAACGGTTAAATACTTAACGTACTCGACCAGCGCTTCCAGTTCGATGTCCTTCAGCAATTTGAAAGAGGGCATTGCCGTGCCGGGGAAGCCCTCGACCAGCGTCCGCTTCAAGTCGGCGTGGGTCGGCTTGGCGGCCAGTTCGGTGCTCTTGGCCTTGAACACGCCTTGGCGGTAGTCGCGGGGATATGGATTGAGAAACGCGGCAGTCGGCCCCCGCCCGTCGCCGGTGATGCCGTGGCAATGGGAGCAGTGCAGGCGATAGAGGCCGGTAGTGTTGCCTTGTTCGTCGCTGCCGACCGGTCCGGCGGCCATCCGCAGCAAGTCGACGTTAAAGCCTTGCTCGGCCAACAGACTGACGTGCGCCCCCTCGCGCTCCCAAGGATTGTCCGGCGCATCGGGAGTGCCGAACATGGCATACAGCACGGTCGCAATCTGGTCGCGCTGCTCGGGGGTGATCTCCTCGCTGACAGCCGCTTGCTGCTCGATGATCTCGATTTCGTTGAGATGGAATTCCGGTTGCGGCGCGTGGCAGCCCCAACAGGCAAGACCTACGACGGCCAGCAACAGTGCGAGGGAACGATCAATCCAATTGCGTAACATAGAGTTGTCTACCATCAACTTCGGACGGTCTCGGGGATCGTCATGAACTGTGAATTTTTTCACGAAAAACTTGCTGCCCATTAGCAAATCGTTACCCGCCAGCTCGCCGCCAAACCGCCTATCGTAGCGTCGCCGCCGGCAGTGCGAGGTCAAGCACCAGTTGCTCATCCGGCTGGAGCGTCAGCTTGTAGCGGCCGCGGTTCAGCTTCTCGGATTTGCCGTTAATTACCAACTCCGGCACATTGCCGGTGACTTCATGCCAGAACTGTAGTTCAATTTCGATTCCCGCCGGCAAGTTGGCGATTTCAAACGTGCCGTCTTGCTCGCTCGCCGCTCCGTAGGCGTTGTCCAGCGGCAAGACGTAGGCTCGCATCCAGGGATGGATGCTACAACTGACGCCCGCCGGCTGCGATTCGCTGGCCACCGGCTGATAGATGGCCGATCCGCCAGGCGAGATGTTTTGATTGAAGGTACCTGCCTTGCTGGCGGCAATGTTGGTGTTATGCCCGACCGGATCGCTGTTGAGAATCTTTAGTTTCTGCGTCTTTTGCATGACCTGCACATGCGAAAGAAAGATGCACTCACGCTGGTCGAAAATCACCTCGCTCGCGTCTCCCTGGGCGTCGGGATGGACGTTGTCGTTGCTCAGATCGCGGGCGTACACGACCAGATTGGCCAGCGCGTCGGCCGATCCCACCACCACGTCCTGACTGTAGACGGCGGCGCCGCCTGGGGCGCAGACCTCGGTATCGCGATTGACGGTAAGTTGCTTCGGCGGTGGCGGATCGCCATCGAGTCGTACGGTTCCGCGAATTGTGGCCCAGCCGCTCCGCTGCTGCGCTGCACCGCTTCCGGCATCGGCCCCGGCCTCGCCGCTGAGCAGCGTCAAATAGAGCTGCCGGGCTTCGGTTGCGTCAACATCCGCCGCGCTGCCGCCGCGATGTTCGCAACCGACTAGCAACAGCAGGCTCAAGCAAAGGAAAATCGAAGTGATTGATTTCATGACTCGAACGTTTTCATTCAAAAGCGGAGGGCGAAACCTTGACGACGCCGAGATCGACGTCGCCGTCGAACGTCTTGGTAAAACGGCCGCGCGACCACGCTTCGCCCCCTTCGACGGTTACGTCGGACAAAAACCCGGCCTTCTCCTGCCATACCTGAAACTCCAACTCTTGCCCCAACGGCAAGCCGGAGATCTCAAATGTGCCGTCGTCGTTGGTGACTGCGTTGTAGGTATCGTCGCTCACCAGCACCCAGCCGGTCATCCACGGGTGGATGCCGCAAGAAACTTTGGCCGGCATTCGTTCTTCCTTGGAAAACGAGATCGTGTAATTTCCAGCGGGCGGTACCGAACTATTGACCGCTGGATTGATCACGGTGGTAACGTTTGCGTTGTGACCGATGGGATCGGAATTGGTGATCTCAAGTTGCTGGCCGGTATGCACCACCAAAACGTGCGGCTCGAAGCGACACCCATGGTTATCCAGCACGGCGTTTCCCTCCGGCGACTCGCTAACGACATCCTTGCTGCGGACCCAAACGAGGATGTTCGCAATCCCGCCGTCGGGGCCAACCACCAGCGACTCATCGACCGGACTGGCGGGACCGCACACTTCCTGGTCCTTGGTAATGGCCAGCTTGGCAGGTTCGGGCGCCTTGCCGTCGTAAACGAACTTGCCCCGCAATACAGCGCTGCCGCCGGACGAGGCGTCGGCCGCGGGCGTAGCCGGATCGGTGCTCTCCGTCGCGTCCGTTTCATCGGCAGGTGTGCCGAGGTCGACCTCGGGCGGATCGACGGTCGTGTCGGAGTCGCGCACTTCAGGCGGCGGTTCGGCCGCCTTGTCGTCGGCGCAGCCGATAAATACGAGTGCCGCTAGGCCGATCGCTGAGGTGAGATGTCGCCAGATCATGTTATTTTCCTTATGTTACTAAAACCGGCCCCGGCAATGCGCCGGGGGCGAAGGCAATGGTCTACTTGAACTCGTCCGGCGAAACCTTGATCTCGCCGAGATCGACGTCGCCGCTGAAGGTCATCTTAAATCGACCACGCGACCAACCGTCAGGGAACTTCTCACACGTGATTTGGTCGGTGTACCCGCCCTTCTCCTGCCACACCTGGAATTCCAACTCTTCCCCCTCCGGCAACCCGCTAATTTCAAATGAGCCGTCTTCCTTGGTAACCGCGTTGTACGTGTCGTCGACAACCAGCACCCAGGCGGTCATCCAAGGGTGGATGCCGCAGGATACCTTGGCGGGCAGACGCTCTTCCTTAGTAAACTTCGTGTCCACCGAACCGTTGGGCGGAATCGACTGGTTCGTGGCGGGGTTCATCACAGTGGTGATGTTGCTGTTGTGCCCTACCGGATCGGAATTCTTCAGTTCGAGCGTCTGGCCGGTATGCACGATCAGCACGTGGGGGTCGAACCGGCAGTGCAGGTTGTCCAAAGCCGGCTTGCCCTCGGGGGCGGGCGATTCGATCTTGGTCCGAACCCATATGAGGATGTTCTGAATGCCGCCGTCGGGGCCGACTACCAGGCTTTCGTCAACCGGAGCATGCTCGCTGCAAACCTCGGTGTCCTTGGTAATGGCCAACTTGGCCGGCGCTGGCGCCTTGCCGTCATAAACAAACCGGCCCTTGAGCGTGGCCGCACTCGCGGTGGTCGTGCAGAAACTCACGGCCAAGACTAGCGAGCAACAAATTGCGGTTTTCATAGCTACGGTCTCCTGTTGGGGGTGAACGAGTTACGGCCGGCCAAAGGACTTGCGACCCAGGCAACGCGCTGCTGCGCGGCATGTCGGTCGGCCGGTTGTCACCTGCATCACTGCCGGGGTGGAAAACAGCATGCGGAGAGCGACTGGGAGGGATTTCAAACCAACTCAGTATAGGCGATCTCGCAGTGCCGAACCAGCAACCTCGATCACTCAGTTTAAGGCGTTTGCGTATTCTCTCCAGGGGTCGTTTCCTGGCCGGTCGCTGACTCGTCCTCCGCGGGCGGTTCCGCGGAGGCTGCTTCCGGCGGGTCACTCGCGGTCGTTTCCTCGGCGGGGGCTTGCACCTTGCCTTCCAATATCTCGGCGACGGACGTCCGTTCGCGAACAAAACGGTTGTAATTCATCAATAGGTCGACGGTCCCGTCAATCTGCTCCAAACTATCGCCTGGGAACCAATCCTGATTGAGCGGTTGCCCCTTGGGCATGTTCACCGGCATCGGAGTATAAGGCAGGATGCGTTTCGGGTTGGCGATCCAGCGACGCAAATACTCCGGACGCATGCGAGCATGGATGTCGTCCAGGTTGGGGGCGAGCGCCACCGGCGCACCGGCAGGCTGGAAGTCGCCCACGCTGTGGCATTGAATACAGGCGTTCGCCACGATGTTCATGGCGTCGCCAAGCCGCTGCGGATGCGCATCCTCCAGTTTCGCCATATAGGCCGCCCCTTGCCGCTCGTTGTACTCGTAGGGGAACTGCACGTTGTCCATTGCGGCAAAGTAGTTGACCAGCGCCGCCGCCTCGTCAGAGCTCATATTGAACTTCGGCATTCGCATCACGGCCGCCGGACGGATCGGGTGCGGTTCCAGTAGGAACTTGTGCAGCCAGTCGGTCTGCACCTTCTTGCCCTCGCCGACCAACGGCGGCGGCAGCCATCCCCATGCTTCCTGTGGATTAACGTTCGGGTTTCGGCTGAGTTCCTCGGCCACCACCAGCGGAAAAATCAACCGCGCAAGGTAGCCGCTGTCACTGGAGAGCATTTGCGGCGAACGCGCCACGGGAACCTGCAAATCGCCGCTGCCGACGGTGCGGGGGCTGCCATCCAGCAAAACGGGATCCCAAAGCTGGAACTTGTAGAACTTCTCGATCTCGGGGTCTTCCAATTCCTCCCCCTCCAATTCGATGCCGTCCTCGTCCGCCACAACCAATTCGCCCGTTTCGGAACTGCGGATGGGATAACCTTTCAGATGGGCTTCCAGGAAACCGCGTCGATCGGTGGTCTTCGAGGCCAACACTTCCGCCGGCGTCCATTGCCTATCCAAAAAGGCGAAATCATCCGGCGGGAAGCTCGGCGGGAAGTCGCCCGGCAGGAAATCGATATTCCACGTATCGGTCTGCAACGAGTGGCAGCCGCCGCAATTGAACTTATTGAGTACTTTGCGACCTTCAACAATCGCTTGCTGCCGCTGGTCGGGTTGGTAAACGTACTGGCTGGCGGGTGGTTCGGCGACCAGCCCCAGCACGAAGGTCATGATGTCTTCGACGTCGTCGTCGGTCAGCGGAAACTTCGGCATTCGCAGCCGCTCGTTGTAGCCCTTGAAGTCCGCCTTTTCGTAGTCGTAGCTGCGAGGTTCGCGGAGCTTCTGCCACAGGAACCCCTCGCGCGAATGCGACAACAGCGCCTGGACGAAGTAGCCAGTGTCGGCGTCGAAATCTTCCGGGTTAAGGTGATGGCCGCCTTCGGAGTGGCCTCCGCCGTGCGCGGCTTCGCTATGATCATGACCCGGCGGATATTTGCCGAGATATTCGGTAATATGCTCGAACGCCAGCTTGGAGGTTTCCTTGCGGCCCCAATCGGCCAACGTCGCGCCAATCGGTTTGCCATCCTCGAAACCAGGGATGTCGTGACAGGCGAAGCAACCCAGCTTGCCGATCGTGCGGGCGCCGATGTATTGCAGCCGTGCGTGATCGTCGATGGCGCCGAGCAATTCAATCTCGCTACCAACCAATTGCGGCGCCAGCTCCATTGGAATGCCCTCTTTGGCGAATTTTTCCGCGTCCCGCTTGGGAAACGCGCTTTCCAAGTAGGAGAGCGTTAGCTTATGCAACGACTCGCTTTCCGCAGCGGTCAATTCCGCGACCGCCGGACCGTCGGCCGGCAGGTCGCTGCCAAGCAAATAGAGAGCGATGTCGGCAGCCGGATCGAACTGCTTCGGCTCTCCGTCGTCCGTCTGCTCGACCGTGCCGTCCGCCGCCCGCACTCCCTCGGGCAATAGGAACGTATCGGGCATCTTGGTGCGGCGATGGTACGACTCAGGATTGCGCAGCCAGGTGTAGAGCCATTGTGCGCCCTTCTCGGTGCCGAGTTTCTCTCGTAAATCCGTGAGGCTGGGGCCTTGATCGGCGCTACTTCCGGGGGTTCCGTCATGCGTGTGGCAAGCCAGGCAGCCGCGCGTCTCGAACTGCAACTTGCCGCGTTCGGCGTCGGGCTCTTCGGTCACGCCCGTGGCCGGCTGGAGATAATCGAACGGCTGGCTCTTATCAATCAAGTATTCGGCCGTGGCGCGGATTTCGATCGGCTCAAACTCCTCGGTCAGCTTCAGGGCCTCTGGCGAGTCCTGCAGGTGATCGGTCAGGCCGAAGAACTTCGGCATCGTGGTCGACGGGCGGATGTCGGTCGGATCGGCAATCCAGCGAATCAACACATCGTGATCGAGCTTGCTGTCGACGTATCGCAAGCTCGGCCCTACGCGACGGCGCGTGCCGGGCGTTTCGACCGGCTTAAACAGTTCCGTCAATCGCCGCGCATCGGCCGGCAATCGAGGCGGCGCGGCCAGATAGGGAAGCTGGTCATGGGAGGTGGCGTTCAGCAATCCGGCCGGTTCGGCGGCGTCCGCTTCAACCAATGCCGAGAGCTTGGTGCGCGCCTCGAAATCGAACGGGTTGTCACGAAGCCGCTGCGCCAATTGGCGGCCTTCACCCACCAGCCCCGGATCCCCAAGCAGCTTGGCCGGCGCACTCGCCCGATTGCCGTCGATTTCAAGGAACTCCAAAACCTGCTGGCGAACGAAGCCATACTCCGGATGGTATTCCAGTTGCTCGGCGAGCTGATCGAGATTCTCCAGTTCGGCAATCAACGGCGCGACCGCCGACTCGTCGCTCGCTTCCAGTTCCTTCAACTGCTGGATGCGTGCGGGAACAAAGTAGCGCAACTGCTGTGCGGAAGCAGTAAAGTTCGGCTCCAGCCGCAAGTCGGGGCCTTGCCGCGCATCGGGTCCGGAATAGCCGTTCACCTCGTGGCAGCCGAAACAACCAAACCGCTCGACGGCGTTGAAACCCGACATCAGCTTGGGCGCCGGCGGCTCGGGGAAACGTTCGCTCGGCTCCAGTTCTTCCAACTGGTGATGGCACTTCACGCAGGACGATTCGGCGAACCGCGCCGGCTTCATCGGTAGGATCCAGTGGTGGTTGTCGAACCAGCCATGCTCGCTAGCCCAGTCGTTCGCTTCCCGCAGCGTGTTGGGCGTATGCGAGGCGAACTTGAACTCGGTCGCGCTCCCCTGCCCTTCATGGCAAATCGTACAGCCAACCTCCATCATCGGGTGAGGGCTGAGTGAACCGACAAACAAATCGAGCCGTGGATGCGAACTGTACGGCTGGGGCAAGCCGCGGTCGACGCGCATCTCGACGGGGTTGCCCCAGTCGACGTTCCGCAGCAAATGGCGCACGACCATCTGGCGGTTAATCACGTTCTCGAAACGGCCACCCATGCTGATCGCCCGGATCACATCGCCCCGCTGCAGGCCGGCCCGCGCGGCGCGGCTGTTCGGCCAGACGACTTCAATCGTGACATCGTTGGGGTCAAGCAGACCGCGGGCGGCCAATTCCAGCCCATAGGCGTCCTGTAGTTGACGACGCTCTATTTCGGCTTCGTCCGTAACTTCGGTTCCATTGGGCAGGCGAGGCGTCGACGGCTTTTCTTCCGGTGTCGCCAGAATCGTCAGCCGATTCGGCTCCAAACTATGATAGGCCGGCAGCGTAGCGCTACCCGGCTCGGTGGCATTGATGCCTTGGTGGCAGGTAATGCACCGATCAAAACGCGCCACATCCCGAAAGTTGTTGTTGAGCGTCAGTTCCGGCAGCCAGATTTGCTCGATCCGCAATGGGCTGCCGAAGGCGTCCAGAATCGGCAGCGTTAGAAGATTCTTGATCCCCTTCATGCCCCGTTCTTGCTGGCTTTGCCGAAGTCGCTCGAGCGTGGCGATGTGATCGTCCAGCGCCTTGCGAGCGAATTGCTCCTCGTCGGTCATCTCGCGGAGCATGCCCTCGAGCGCCTCGCGCCGCAACTTGGCGTCTTCGTATTCGCTTGAATAGGCGGCCACGCTCTGCTCATTTCCGCTTTCAATCTCGGCGACTTCCTGCTTGTACTTTTCCAGCTCTTGCGACTCGACGGCGTCTCGGATGCCAAGGTCGTAGCGACTGCGCGCCGCGTCGAGATCGGCACGCCGGAACTTGAGCTTGCCAGCAAGAGTGTCTTCAACAAACTTGACGCCGGCGACATAGTCTCGCATCTTGCCGAACAGCCGCGACCGCAACGCGTCGACCTTCTGCTCTGCTTCGGCGGCTTCGGCGGCGGCTTTGCTCGCTGCTTCATGCAGGGAGCGGGAGTGCTCCTGCAAACGTTCCGCTTCGGCCTTGGCGGCCTGCTCCGCCGCGGCGGCCTGCTCCGCTTCGGCACCGCCCGCCTTCATGGCCGCGATGGCCGCGGCGGACGCCTTCTCATTGGCGTCCAGCGACTGCGAGCGGGCGTCGAGCGCTTCGTTGTCCAATTGGTCGGCGCGCGCCCGCAATTGTCTCGCCTGCTGGGCGACCGGTTCCAGCGCGTCGTGAATCGACTTGAGGCCCGCTTCTTCCGCGGCGTTGGCCGAGTCGTCGTCCAGCGCCACTTGGGCGAAAGCCTCGACTTGCTCCGCGCTCGGAATGTCGTTTCGCGCGCCGGCCAGCGCCTTGGCCAGCCGCTCATGCTCCATCGAGTAGCGGTCGGTCTCCTCCTCGCTGATTTGCGACGCGATGGTGAAGGCCTGAATGTCGCGGCTGGTGCGGGCGTATTGCTTCCACTCGCGGTTGTGGTCTTTGGCCAACAACCAGATTGTGGAAAGCAACAAGATGATCGACGAGACGCCGAACACCACGTGCATCAACTTCATGTCGCGCCAAGTTTGTTCTGTCGCTGGCATGGCTTGCTTCTATGGGCCGCGTCTGCGGCCGGTTAGTATCTGGTTTCTATTTTGGACGATTCTCTTCAGTAGACGCGGCCCGCTTGAAAGCGGCCGGCCGACGTCGCGGCTCGTGCCCGATCATCCCCAGGTGGGAATCTCCCTGGGCCGATTACAAATTCAAAAAATACTCCGGTATCGCGATGATGTACTTCAAGTTGACAGTCCATCGCAGCAGCATCTTCAGCGGCAACAGCGCCATGAAGAGGAACAGCATCATCATCGTCATGAATCGCAAAAAGCCCATCTTCACGAAGTACCGCCGGAACACGGTGGTTGCGAACAGCGGCGGCAACAGCGCGAAATAGCCGATTGTCAGCAAGATGCCCGGCAGTTCGCGAACAAGGATGTAACCCAACTGCTCGAAGGCGCCGGCGCCGACCGGCGCCTTGGGCTTGGGGCGGTCGAGCATGTCACGCCACACAATATCGGCCAGGTCGACGTTGTTGAGCGCCTCGACCTTGTGTGTGTCCCAATATTCATAAGGGCCGTAGAAGTTCCAGTTCGGCCCCCGCAGGAAGGTGCCCAAGATGATCAAGGTAATCCACAGGACGAGAAAGCCGAATTGAAACGTCAGGTAGCTGAACTCGCGCTGTTTAATTGTGTAATAGCCGTTGCCCAGCTTGTTAAAATCGAGATAGGGGATCGCCATCAGGCCGACGACGATCAGACTCGGCAATACCACCCCCGCCATCCAGGGATCGAAGTAAACCAGCATCTCCTGCAAGCCCAGAAAGTACCACGGCGCCTTGGAAGGGTTGGGCGTCTTCACGGCGCTGGCCGGTTCCTCCAGCGGTGCCTGCAGTAGGATGCCCCACAGCAGCAGGAAGGCGGTCAGCGCGATCATGCAGATCAACTCGGAGTACACCAAGTCGGGCCAGACCAGCACCTTTTCGTTGTCGAGTTTCTCTTCCGGCGGCAGTCCCTCGGCAAAGCGGGCGTCGTTGCGAACCGCCTTGTAGGCCGCCAGCCAGGTAAAGAAGCCCAGCAGGAACACCAGGCCCACGATCGGCACGTTGTCGGCCTTGCTGACGATCATGGCGAAGTACCGGTCGGTCATCGACAAACCCATCAGCAGCGCCGTGAGATTCAACAGGCTGAAGGCGACCATCGGTCGCACGAAGAATCCGCGAAAGACGTAGAACACGCCGAGCACCAGCAGCGTACCGACCGAGTAGATCACCGGGCCGGTGCTGTCGTTGACAAACGTGCGAAACCACTGCGGCAATCCGAACGGCAACCCTTGCAAGGCGAACGGCGCCAAAATGCCGACATAGATACCGGCGGCCAGCAGCCATACCATCGCCCAAGTGTTGTCCTTGAACCGCTGCCACATGATTAGCGCCGCCACGGCGTTCATCAGCCCCAACGAGAGGTAATATCCCCCCAGAAACGGGCTGATTCCACTAATAAACTGCTCGTAGCTGCCGTGCATGGGGATCTTTCACCGAATCCTAAAATCGAACTGCTAAACCCTAAATCGCACGCGGTGTCCAAGTATTACAAATCAAGGATGGCCGGGAACACTTCAGACGGCTGTTGCGTTACCGATTTGCAGGTTTTGAATTTCATCTACAGCGGCCCGCTAATTCCGCCGTCCTTGCGGACGCGCCAAAAGTGAATCGCCAGCAAGAACGCCACCGCCAGCGGGATGGCAATGCAGTGCAAGACGTAAAACCGATTGAGCGTCTCTTCGCCAACGAATCGCGCCCCCAATAGACCGAAGCGGGCGTCGGAGGCATTGGTGATCATGTCGATGCCGCCGATCGTGAGCAACTGCGCACCTGGGCCTTCGTGTCCTAGAAACGGAGTTGCCCGCGCCATGTTGGAGCCGACCGTGATCGCCCAAATAGCCAACTGATCCCACGGCAGCAAATAGCCTGTAAAGCTTAGCAACAACGTGAACAACAGCAGGAATACCCCGATAACCCAATTGAATTCCCGCGGCGGCTTGTAGCTGCCGGTGAGGAACACCCGGTACATGTGCAGCCAGACGGTAATCACCATCGCATGGGCGCCCCACCGGTGGATTTCTCGCAGGATGCCCAGGCTGGTCGTGTCGCGGAGCGAAAGGATGTCGTTGTAGGCCCACTCGAGCGTGGGACGGTAATAGAACATCAGTAGCACGCCGGTGACCGTCTCAACCAGAAACAGAAAGAAAGTCACCCCCCCCATGCACCATGTGAAGCTCAGGGCGATGCCCTGCTTCTTCATCGACACCGGATGCAGGTGCAGAAAGAAGTTGGTCAGCATCACGACGATGCGATTACGGCGATCCACCGGCGCGGGATGCCGGAAGACGCTCTTCCAGATCTGCGAATTGCGAATGGTATCGCCCAGCGATTGTTTTTCAGCGGAGGCCATCTTTTGGTTGTTCGCTCGCCTGGGAGGGATTTCCGAATGCTACAAAGTTATGTGAATGCTACACCGTCACGAAGGAGGCAGGATCGGCCCATTGGCCCATTTCCTCCTGGAACTTTCTGCTCTTGTCGACCTCCAGTTGGCCGTCGTCGCCAATCCGAATCGCATATCGTTCCAACGGCCGCGGTGCGGGGCCTTCGAAGTTGATGCCGTCCTTGTAGAACCCGCTGCCGTGGCAGGGGCACTTGTACTTCTGCTCGGCGTCGAGCCAGTTGGGGGTGCAGCCGAGGTGTGTGCAGACGGTCGACAAGGCGAAGATCTGCCGTTCGCCGTTGTACTCGTAGTTGACGACCCACACGCCGAATTGAGCCTTGAACTTCTCCTCGACCATGCCGAAGGGGAAATCACCCGGAAAGCCGACTTTGAAGCGACTTGGCGGCTCGGTCAGCACGTTGGGAAACATGAACCGAGCGACCGCTAGCGACCATAGTCCACCGACCGCCGCCAGTGACGTGAAGCCGATCGCCAACGCCGAACCGACCAACGCGCCCAGCATGCTCACCAGGAAGAACCGTCGCGACTCCCCCTCCGCCCGCGGTCGCGGAGCGGGCGGTTTGGCGTAAGCCGGCTTGGCCGGCATGGGCGGCAGCGGTTTCGCTGGCTTTTCGGGCACCGCCGGCTTGCCCGTCTGCTTCGTATACTCCGCCTTGCTCACGGGGCCGGGCTTCGCCCCACCACGCGCGGCGGCCAGAATGCTGGCCGTGTCGAGCCGCTCGTTCTTCGTGGTCGCCTTGGCAGGCTCCGGCTTTTTGGTCGACGCGGCTGTTGCTGACGCCTTGCCAGCCGTCACGGGCTTGGCGGCCTCCGTCTTGTCCGCGGGGGTCTCGGCTTCTGCCGATTTCTCGCCCCGCGCCATCGCCATCATATCGGCGATGCTCGGCCGCTCGCCCGGCTTGACCTGGGGCGTGCTCGGCTTCTTAGCCGGCCCGTCTCCATTGCCAGCGGCAGCCTTCTTGGGGGGAGCCGAATCGGCCGCGGCCGGAGGCGAGCTAGACGCTGCGGCGGCGCCGCCGTCGTCCTGGCGGCACTTGGCTAAAATTTCCGCGACCGAAGGTCTATTCTGGTCTGCCATAAGAGCTTGCGAGGAAACGTGTTACTCTAATCGGGAAGGTTCCAATCCGTGCCCCTTGTCCCCGCGCGCCACACGCCTTGCAAGCGTCGTCACTGCGGCCGGTGAGGACCATTGCCCAACCCGTCCATTGGCGGCAAGCAGAAGAGAAGAGTCTCTATTCCGTCGGGCTTGGCCGGTAGGTGGTTGTGACAAATTTCACGAACTCACGCAATTTGTCATGGTTGGGCAAAAATGTCAACCACCTAAATTGGTTTGACAGCGGAGGTTTCAGGTTTTTCAGGCTCCCAGCGATCAACCTTGCTGAATCCAGCGGCCGAACCGGTTTCGCTGCTTACGAATCGAGGCGGTGATTTGTTAGACTGACAGCCTTTGACAAATTCTGCTCTGGGTCGCGATATGAATCTACTGATCATTGGCAACGGCGGACGCGAACACGCGCTGGCTTGGAAGTTGGCGCAGAGTCCCGACGCCAAGCAAATTTTTGTCGCCCCAGGCAATGCCGGCACGGCGCTGGACGCCGTCAATGTGCCGATCGCGACGACCGACTTCGCCGCTCTGATCCAGTTTGCCAAGCAAAACGCAATTGGGCTGACCGTCGTCGGCCCCGAGGCGCCGCTGGCCGCCGGCATCGTCGACGCTTTTCAGGCGGAGAACCTCCGCGTGTTCGGCCCTTCCAAGGCAGCCGCGCAGCTGGAAGGCTCCAAGGTATTCTGTAAGAATATCCTCCGCCAGGCCGACGTGCCGACCGCCGATTACCGTACATTCAGCGATCCGCGCCGGGCAATTACCTACCTGGAAGACCGTGAGGACGTGCCGATCGTCGTCAAGGCGGACGGTCTGGCCGCCGGCAAGGGGGTGATTGTCTGCAGCAACCGGCAACAGGCGATCGAAGCGGTCGAGCGGATCGCCATCGAACGGGAATTTGGCGACGCCGGCAGTCAATTGGTGATCGAGGAACGTCTCGACGGCCAGGAAGCGAGCGTGCTGGCCATCACCGACGGCCGCACGCTGGTGACGCTGCCCGCGGCCCAAGACCACAAGCCGGCCTTCGACGGCGACACCGGCCCCAACACGGGCGGCATGGGCGCCTACAGCCCCACGCCGTTGATCGACGACGACCTGATCAGCCGTATCGAAGAGCAGGTGCTGGTGCCGACGGTACACGCCATGAAACGGTCGCGCTGCCCGTTCCGCGGGGTACTCTACGCCGGCTTGATGATTTCCTCCCAGGGACCGAAGGTGCTGGAGTTCAACGTGCGGTTCGGCGATCCCGAGTGCCAACCGCTGGTGATGCGGCTGAAGAGCGATCTGCTGCCAGTGCTCAACGCGGCGGTCGACGGCGAGTTGGACCGCATCGATCCGCTGGAGTGGGACGAGCGGTCGAGTGTCTGCGTGGTGATGGCCAGCGAAGGCTACCCTGGCGATTACGAGAAAAACCTGCCGATTCGCGGCCTGGAGGCGGCGGCCGAAGTGGAAAACGTGAAAGTATTCCACGCCGGTACGTTGCTCGATGACGCGGGCCGCGTGTTGACCAACGGCGGCCGGGTGCTTGGCGTAACCGGCTTAGGCAACACCGTGGCCGGGGCGAAGCTACAGGCCTACAAAGCCGTCAAATGCATCCGCTGGCCAGGCGCCTGGTGCCG
>JBBDLY010000410.1:0-2548 GCA_040878585.1 Pirellulales bacterium | reverse complement strand
CGGACGCTTCCGCCGGTGGAGACGACCGACAGTACCGCCAGTAGCTTCAAGCCGGGGCCGATCACATGGCGGCGGATGAAGATCGACCGCACTTTGCCAAACGCGGCGAAGGTCGCCTCGAACATCCGATCGATCGCCTCCACCGGCGTCAACACGATCAGAATCAGCAAGAGGGATAGCGTGAACGGATCGCTGACCATCTCGCGGGCAATGATCGACTTGCAACCAAACACGACGGCGACCGTGGCCAGGCTCAACCCGAGCACGGTACCGAACATCAGCGCCAGCGCGCCGGTCAGGCGAGAGGCGTCGCCCCGCTCTTGGTAAATGGGAATGAACCGCGACAACGATTTGTTCAATCCCAGTAGCGACAAGTTGGTACCTAAAGCGACCATTGAAAGCCCAAAGGCAAATGCGCCGAAATCTTCCTTCGTCAAGTACCGCACGGTCAGAACCTGCACCGCCAGATTGATGACCAACGCCACGCAACGTCCGGCCAACAGCAGCGTGGAACCGCGAATCTGTTTGCGCGTTGCGCCGCCGCCCGCCAATTGTGCCGGCGCGGGCTGAGAAGGACTCTTCAATAAGGGCATGGTCTAGCGCGTCCGCAAGGAAACGAGTACGACGCCGGCCACCAGCCCCAGAATTCCGCTCAGTCCGAGGAGCAGCTTGGGCTGCGGCCAGACGACCTCCTCCTGCAACTCCGGTCCGTCCAGTAATTGGACCGTCACCGAGGACCGTCCCGTTTCCAGGGCCTTTTCCGTAAGCTGGTATTCGTTCAAGCGGGTGAGGGAATTGGCGTGGCTTTCCTCCAAGCGCGCGATCTTCGCCACAAACGCCTCTTCTTCCACCAGGTAGTTGTCTAGCTGCTTG
This sequence comes from Pirellulales bacterium, assembly GCA_040878585.1. GTDB lineage: Bacteria > Planctomycetota > Planctomycetia > Pirellulales > UBA7805 > JBBDLY01. The sequence continues at coordinate 1,675 of JBBDLY010000410.1, read as the reverse complement.
ACCCGCGCCTGCTCCTCGGCCAGGAAGTTCCGTAAATTCGCTTCGGTCGTCTCGGCGGCGGCCAACTCGAGGGACAGCCCCATCTCGGCCGCATGCACGCGCTGGGCAAGCAACTCCTCCCAATAGCGAACCCGATCCTCGGCGCCGACCATCTCTGGATGCTCGGGCGTGTACTTGTTCGACAAATTCTGGAACGCGATCCGGGCTTGCCATAATTGCTGATGAATGTCCGTGAAATCGACGCCTTCGGCATTGGACACGTCGCGCAGCAGATTCGTCGAGGGGTCGTTCGCAGGGGTCGTCAGCGACCGCGTCGGCAATATCCGGGGCGAGTTTGCTTCGGTAGCAAGCGATGCCGGCACGACGGCGCCGTCGTCCTCGCCGTTGTTAAGATTTGACTTGGCTACGACGTATGACTTCAGCTTGTTCTCCAATGCCATCCGCCGCGCTCTCGCCTCGCTCAACCGCTGCGCCGACTCGGCCAGTTGATTCGCCTCCAACGTCAGTGACTCTCGGCTTTGTCCAACCAACGGGCTGTCGCGGCGAAACACCGCCCGCTGTTGTTGCAGCACTGCCAACTGGTCCCGCAGCTCGGCCTCGCGCCGCGTCAGCAATTCCAACTCTTCGGCATGGCGACTGCGGTCGTCCTGGCGGACGTGCTCTTCGAACTTGGTCACCAACGCCGCGACCAGCGCCTTGGCCTCGTCCTCATTTTCACTGCGGTACGATATTTTCAGAACCTCCGTCTGAATGATCGGGGTCACCGCCAGCGTCTCCAGCACAAACGCCGAGGCACTCTTTTCATACGTCTCCGGCAGGGTTATCGGCGCATCGGCGAGCGCCTCGCGAATGATCAACGGGCTGCGAATCACCTCCGCCTGCGTGGCCAGGAACTCGCGGTTAGCCAGCCCCAGCGGCTGCTCGATCGCCGGCGTGTCCTCGCGAACCGCCACTCGGCAGCTTACTTCGTATACGGTCGGCGACACGAACAGGTATCCCACGCCGGCCGCCACAAACAACGTCGTGATGGCGACGATCCGCCATTTATAGCGCCAAAGTTCGCCTAAATCGACCATCGAAGACGAATCGGGAGGGACGGGAACGACAGGAGGCGATAACGACATAACGGCTTCTCCACGAGATCTCTTGGCCAGGGAACCAGTCAAATACACAGCTTGCGTAGAATACATACTAATAGAAATGATGAGAAGAATAAATAGTCTGGGTAGAATACGTGTATTGACATTGAGGGATAGCCTGGATAATGTAGGCTTTCTGGGTGGAATGTTTTGGGCAACTTCTTCGGCGGACAATGGAAACAACTGGATCAATGCGCGCTGCAGGTACTATCCACCGATCCACTCGTTCTGAGTTTCTCTCCACGGGCACGCTTTCCCGGCGGATTTTGGTCGTTCGCAGGCCGTACCACGCCGTGAAGCGATGGCTCGATCTCCTCGGGTTCCTGTTGATTTTGCCCGCGGCCTTGCCCGTGATGGGTCTCTGCGCGGCGCTCATTTGGCTGGAAAGCGGCGGTCCGGTGCTCTTTAGGCAGCAACGAACCGGCAAGGGGGGGCGACGGTTCGGGATGCTCAAGTTCCGCACGATGGTTGTCAACGCGGAAGAGTTGAAGCAGCAATATGCCCACCTCAACGAGCAGACCTGGCCTGATTTTAAG
>JBBDLY010000409.1:12404-15795 GCA_040878585.1 Pirellulales bacterium | reverse complement strand
AAGCGGGCGTTAAACGGCCGCTGTTCGGGATCCTTTTCCATCAGGTCGCGAATCATGGCGTCCAACGACGCGGGGCACTCAGGTACCAGGCTACGCACTCGCGGCGCGGCCCCTTGCAGATGTTGATTGAAAATCTGGGCGAAGTTCGCGCCCAGGTAAGGCTGACGCCCGGTGAGCATCTCGAACAGCAGGCAGCCCAACGCGTACAGGTCGGTCTTGTCGGAGACTGGATCCTCGGCGGTGATTTGTTCCGGGGCCATATAGGCATAGGTGCCGACGGTCAGGCCGGCGTCGGTCAGGTCGGCGCTGCCGGTGTCGCGGGCGATGCCGAAGTCGCCCAGCTTGAGTTTGCCATCGTCGGTCAGGAACAGGTTGGCCGGCTTCAGGTCGCGGTGGATGATGCCGTGATTGTGCGCGTGCTGCAACGCCGAGGCGATCTGCGCGCCCCAATCGCAGACCTTGCGCCATGGAAGTTGCCGGTGGATTTGCAGCTCCTCCTTGACCGAGCCGCCGGTGACCAGTTCCATCGTGTAGTAGAGCTGCTTGCCCAGCTTGCCGTCGCCAAGATAGCGGACGATATTCGGATGGTTCAAGCGGGAAAGAATGTCCATCTCGCGGCGGAACCGGGCGGCGATGTTCTTGTCCTCGGAGACCGCTTGCTGCAACAGCTTCAGCGCGACGCGCTGGCCGGTGTTCTGGTCGACCGCTTCGTACACGGTGCCAACGGTGCCAACGCCGAGCATCTCGCCGAGCTTATAATGATCGATCTGTTTTCGTCGCATCCGTCGCTCCCGCGGTGTGCGACTATTTTGATCCAACCCCGCGCCGCTTGCAACGGCAGATCGCATTTGTTCCCAGAAACAGCGACCGTTGACGCGTCGGCGGAGGAAGCAGCGCGTGTTACCCGTTGCAGCCTATCCTTGCGACCTCACGCCTCCAGCCTTCAGCCTCCAGTTAGGGCCACGGACTGCTCTGCGACGGCGTCGAGGCGCTGTCTTCTTCGTCAACTGGCTCTGGTCGTTCGCCTACGGAAGCGGGCGGCTCTTCGTGGACGAGATCCTCCTCGGCCTGCAAATAGCTGAAATCAGGGCCGCCGGTTTCTTCCACTTCGAGTTCGTTTAGCGATTCGCCTTCACGCAAGGCATACGTGCGGGCGATGGTCTCTTTCTTGAACTTCTTGTCGCCGCGCCCCAATCGCCAAACTCCCAGCCATACGCCGAGCAAGGCAATCAGGAACAATCCGCCGGCGATCAGGCCGTTGTAGGGATTCTCCTGGCCTGCGGGGGGGCGAATCCAGATCGGCTCGCGGCCAATAAGCATCGGTGCGCTGAATCGCTCCGCCTTCTGCTGCCCTTCTTGCTTTTCCAGTTCATAGGACCACTTTTTGAAGAAGAAGCCGGTTAGCCGCACCTCCTCGTTGACGTTTTCGCCGGTTGGCATACCGGGTGGCAGACGTCGGGCGCAAAACGTGACCGGAAACGACCACATCTCGCGGCTCGAGTCGCCTTCTCCCGCATCTTTCAGCGTGACGTTGAATTCTAGCTCCACCGTGGCATCGATCTGGTAGTAGTGATCGATGTCGAACCGGGCGACGATGTCCGGATCTTCGACGCGGACCTTGGTAATGCGTCGGGCGACCCCGCGAAACATCATCAATTTCCCCTCAAAGCCGCTTGGATTCTCCAACAGCGGAAACAGTTCATGCTGGTTTTGCTTGGCGCGGGCGATCCGCGTCTCCATTATGCGCAACTCGCGCTGCAAGGCCCGGATGTCGGCCTTGAGTTGCGTCGGCTCAGGATCGAGCAACTGCTTGAGCTGGGATTCGTCTCCATCCAGCGCCGCTTGCATCTGTTTCAACTGCTGCTGCATCGCGCGCCGTTCTTCGAGCAGGTTGCGCCCGTGGATCACAATCTCACGTTCAGCATAGCGGGCCAGTTCGTTGGTTTGGGCAATGCCGGCGGCGTGCAGCATCTGGTAGAACAGCTCGCGGTCTCCCTTGCCGATGCCGCGATTTTTGGCGACGTCGTCGAACAACCCGCCGTCGACGCCTAAGTCGCCCAGCAGCGAGTCGGTGTACCAAGCGACGCGATCGGTGACGAACACCAGCGGATCGGCCGGATCGCTGGAGTCGCCCCGTTTTAGAAACATCGCCATCGCTCCCGACTGCATGCCCGCCTGCTCCGAGTTTTTCCAGTCCTTGGGGATGCGGTCCGTGTAGACGTCGGCGATGCGGGTCGAACCGGCCAGTTGCATTCGCACACGGTAGAATGTTGGTAGTTGGTAACGCTTCACGACGGCGTCGTCCAATTTGTTCTCGCTCACTCCGACCACCCGACCGGCAAGCTTAAACACCTTTCCGCGATGTTTCGCTGGCTCCGTGGCCAGCAGCGACCAATCCAAACCGCCACCGGCCGCATTCTGTTTGGCCCAGTCCTCTAGCACCAACCTGGGAATCTCCGGAAAGCGGTACAACACTCGCAACAGCAAGTCGGCCTCCTCGGCGTTGCTGAGGATCGAGGCGCCGTCCTGCAATCCGTCGAGCTGCGCGGCCGGTATCTGATACAGTTCCAGCAGTTCCCGCGGGGTCAGTGGAGCTTCGGCGTCGGTTGCCGCCGGCCTCGGCGCGGCGTCCGCCGCCGTTCCTTCCGCGAGCACCCCGTCTTCCGCCGACGTCGCGTCTAGCGATTGAGACACGGCTACTTGCGCTTGAATCACCGTGCCGACCGATGCCAGCAACACCATCGCAAGTGCAGCGAAGCGGCACGTGCCAAGCATCCAAGTTGTGATCAGAGAGGTCATTATTATTCGATACTCAGGCCACTGGTGTCGCCATGCCGCTCGCGAATCGGCCCCGTCGGCGCAGGAAACGCTCAATCATGTCGTGCTTTGCTGCCGATTCACTCGTTGTCGGCCAAGGCACCGAGGTGCTCTTCCACGGTTTGAACGGGCGCGCTGCGCAACGCCTCGAAGTTGCCGGGCAATGGTTCATGCGCCGCGGCGCCCCCTGGCAGTTTGATGGTTTGGCTGAAGTGATAGACCAGCAGGCTCAATAGCGCCGCAACCACGGCCGTGCCGCCGATCGTAACCCAGACGATCAACGACGAAGGAACCCAGCGTGGGGCGGCTGCGACCGGCTTCCAGGTTATGTCCTTCGCCAGCACCACTGGCATGATGTAGTCGTTGCGGTCTTCCGCGAGATAGACCAGATTCTTGAAAAAGAAACCGGTCACCTCGACCTCCTCCCGGATCCCGTCGTCGACCGGAAACCCCTTTGGAAGTTCGAGCACCTTGAGGGCGACCGGACGTAGGGGACCGTCGAGCGGTTGCAGGATGAGTTGATAGTAGCCTTCGATTCCATGCGAGTTTCGCGAGGCAGATTCGCGAGTCGCCC
>JBBDLY010000409.1:0-12304 GCA_040878585.1 Pirellulales bacterium | reverse complement strand
CGTTCCGATGCCACCATAGTTGGGTCGAACGGCAGAATGCGAATCGAATCGTCATCCTCCTCGGAACTCGGCTGGGGCTGAAAGCGGGTGTCGAAGTTCGCATAGTCCACTTCGGCCGAACGTTCCTGCTGCTCCGTTTCGTCTTCCCACAACCACTTCCATTTGTCCGGTTTGCGGGCCTCGGAAATGAGCAGCACAACCAACCCCACGCCCATTATCAGTGCCAGCAACTTGCGTTGCTCCTTGTGGCTGAGAAAGTCTCGGGGCCTGTAATCGCGTTTATTCTTGGGAGTCATGGCCGAATCAAGCCCGTCGAGGCGTTGGGGAAAGAGTCGTAAGTGTTTGGTACTATTGTGATTATATATGCCATGCTACGCACGAACAAGCATCGTGGTTCGTGGGTGGGAGGCATTCTCTTCACATGGAATAGATCGAGGTCAGGGCTCAAACTATTGCCCTGGGTGATGAGCAGCGAGGTCTCGATAAAAGTTGCTTGCTTTGCGTAAGTTGTTTCTGCATAATTTGTTAAGCTAGCTACTCCTCCTCCATCGCCACCGCTGGGGAATATTCTCGCGAGGGTTGGGCGAACTACTTGCCGTGGCACGCATTGCGCGTAGCGTGCCGTGAGAAGATGGACCGATTCCGCAGGGATTGCCGTAGGGCCAGAGCGGTTGTCTCCAGGGGAAGCAAGCGGTATTGAAGCATGTTCGGGCATGAGACTTCCAGAGATATCTGGGGAAACTCACATTGTCGCTATCGCAGGCCGAATTTAATCGTATGGTCGACGACCACGGGGCCGCCTTGTATCGCATGTCCTACCGGCTGGTGGGAGATCGCCACGAGGCGGAAGACGTGGTTCAGGAGACGTATCGATCGGCCTGGAAAAGCCGTCACGGCTACAAACCGGGACGGAGCGAAAGGGCCTGGCTGGCGGCGATCCTGCGACGACGCGTGGTCGATCGATGGCGTCGTCCCAAGCGGCCCACTACCACGGCCGACGATACGCCGATTGATATCGCGGTTCCCGCCGAAGATCCGCTGGCGAACGATTTTTCCGATGAGATGCAGCACGCCCTGGAGCAACTCTCGCCCGAGCTGCGCGAGTGCCTGCTGCTCGTCGTGGTCGGCGAATTAACCCACCAGGAAACGGCCGATCTGCTGGAGATACCCTTGGGTACTGTGTTGTCGCGAGTGAGTCGAGCGCGTAAGAAACTGCGTACCGAGTTGATGGCGATTACGCGAATGTGACACGTCTGGAGCTTATCCGGACAGGTGAACTTTGTGACTGAAAACGAAACAAGAGAATGAGTTCCTTCGATCGACAACCCGACGACTGGGTCGACGAACAACTGCGGCGGGTACCCGTCCCGCCGGAGTTGCTCGCCGCGCTGCGCTGGATTGCGGTCGGCAGCGACGCGGAGCTTGACGAAGCCTTGCGAGCGGCACCCCTGCCGGCCGGCCTGTTGGGGCGTTTGAAGGCAGTCGCCTACGACGCCGCTTTCATGGACGAAGCCGCCGCGGAGGTGGCTGTTCCGGACGGTTTAATGGCGCGGCTGAAGGCGATCCCAACCGAACGGCCCGCCACCTGGACCGCCTCACGGCTGGATTGGGAATTGCGAGACGTCGAACCGCCGGCCGGATTCCACCGCAGCCTGAAGGCGATCGCCATCGAACGCCCGGACCAATGGAGCGACGAGCGGCTCGATCACGAGGTCCGCGAGGTCGAGACGCCGCAAGAACTGGCCGCCGGCCTGGCGGCGATTCCCTACGACGTCGAGACGTTGCCGCGCCCGTTCCGTCGCCGACGGCGGCCGATCGATTGGTTCCGTCTTTCAACCGCCTTGTCGCTGGTGTTTGTGATCACGCTCTCCTACGCCAGCGCCATCGGCGGCTTTCTGATGAGTGCTTATCGTGACGAATTCACGCCGGAACCCGTGGTGCTGATCGAAGCACCGTGGCGCGGCGAACTGGAAAGCGCGGGCGGACCGGTCGTCGAGGAAGCTGCGTTTGCCGTCACCTTGCCCTCGGCGGACCTGCCGCTGGAGCAATTGCTGGCCAGTTTTGCACCGCCGCCTTTGACCGCACCCTCCGCACCATCGGAGGGCGGCGCATTCGCCGAGTCGATCCGTCTATTCGGCGGCGGGGCGATCGGCAATGCCTCGGTGGCGAAAGCCGATCCGCTGTTGGACGTCACACTGCTCAATAGCCGACCGATCACCGACATCGTGCCCGACGCGCTCGAGCCGTTGCACAAAGCGGGCGCCCGTGGCCCCCGCGGCGTGGCGCCGCCGACGGTCGACGCAGACGCCCTGTTATTTGCCGTCCGGCACGGGGTGCATGCCTTTGTCTCGCCGCAGCGGCACTCTGATTTGCGCAGCGTGGCCGTGCCGCTCGGCACCAGCGCCGCCAGTTACGAACGAGCGTGGGAGCGTCTGTGGCAAGGCGAATTGCCTCCTGCGGAGACGGTGCATGTGGAAGATTTCCTGCAGGCGGTCGCCTCAGACTTCGTAGCCGCGCCCCCCGGCGAATTGGCGTTGCGGACCGCCGCGGGCGTGTCGCCGTTCGACGATTCCAATAATCTGGCTTTGCTGCAAGTCGCGGTTCAGGCAGGCGCCTTGCCGCCGGAGAATTCCCAGGCGTCGAGGCGGCCAACCAGCCTGACTATTGCCGTCGATACTTCCGGCAGCATGCAACGCAATCAGAGCCTGGCGAACGCGCGGCGTGCGTTGCGGGATCTCATGACGAAGCTGACGCCGCAAGATCGCGTTTCGCTGGTCGTTTTCGACGAGGACGCGCACGTGCTGTTGCGCGACGTCTCGCTGGCGGAGAGCGAGACGCTGTTGGCTCAGATCGATCAACTGACCGCCGACCGCTCGACGAACGTCGGCGAAGGCTTGCGCCTGGCCTGCTCGGTGGCCCGCAGTTCGGCCATCGGAACCACGGGGCGACGAGTGCTGGTCCTGATTACCGACGGACTGGGTGATCTGTTGCCGCGGACGTTGCTTGAGGTCGAGCGGAATTTGGTCGCCGCCACAGACGACGGTGTGGAACTGGACATCATTGATCTCGGGCCGCACGGCAGCCGAGGCAACTTGCTCGATCGGTTGTCGGAACTCGGCCAAGGCCGGCTGACGACCGCCGACAGCGGCGAACACGTACTGTGGGCGTTGACGCAAACGTTGACCGACCGAGACCAAGTCGTCGCCCATGACGCGAGCCTTACGATTGAGTTCAATCCCGACACGGTCGCCGCCTATCGGTTGGTCGGTCACGAAGCCGAATCGATCGTGGGAGTGAATGCGGCGCCGTTGAAAGTCGATTTGCGAGCGCTGCAGGCCAGCAGCGCCCTGTTTGAGTTGCGATTGAACCCCGGAGGGGGCGACTTTGTTGCCGAGGCGCGGCTTCAATGGCGCGATCTGTCTGGTCGCACACAGACGCGACGTCAGCAGATTAGCCGCATGCAGTTTGCTCCGGCATTTTTGGAGGCAACTCCGTCGTTGCAAAAGGCGGCGGTGGCCGCCGAAGCCGCCGAATTGCTCCGCGGCTCGTATTACGCCGCCCAACGCGGGACCACGGTGGCCGATTTGTTTGCCGCCGTCGATCAGATTCCGCCGGCATTCTCTAACGACGAAGCGTTCCTGCGATTCCTGCGGATGCTCCGCGCCGCCGACCGTGCGGGACTACGGTAATCGTCTTCATCCGCTCCAGCGACGCGCGCCGGGGGAATAGTTCGCGGCGGTTTCCACGATATTGACGGTTGTACGACCGGAGTGGGGGTGGTGGGAGCCACGCTTTTGACGGCCAGATCGCTGGCCGTTCTGACCGTAGAACCGGCTCGCCACAGGCGGGGTTTGCCCTGCCGTTGGCTCGAACTGCTTGCCGAATGAGGCAATAGCAGATAATCTGGAGGTGAGGAGTTCTTTCTCGAATGCGTGCGACCGCCGCGTTACTTCACACGAACCCGCGCGATTATCGGACCGCCGCAATTACCTATCGCGACCTACGCCTTGTATGGCGATCACCTTGCCGACTCATCCCAGGATGAATGGCGATTCTGCGGCCGTGACTGATCTAGGCCAATGAATTGCACCCGGTTAAGGGACCGCCTCGAAGCAGCATCCATTATGAATGGTGGAAGGAAACCAATGCATCAAACCATCGCACGCTCGCTAACGGGGCTGGCTACTCTACGGGTCGGCGGAACCTTGCTCGCGGTTCTGCTGGCGTTTTTGCTTGCCAGGCCGGTCGGCGCGGTCGAGGAATCGGCTGCGTTTCTCGATGCCTTGCGGGAACGGCAACTGTTCGACTATGCCGAACTGTATCTGGAAAAGGCGAAGGACAACGACCTGGTCGACGACGAATTCAAGCAGTCGATTCCGTACGAATTGGCCGCCACGAAGGTGGCCGCGGCCAATGCCAGCAGCAATCAAGGCGAGCGCGAGACCAAGTTGCTCGAAGCAGTCACGGATTTTCAGGCGTTCAAGAAAGCGCAACCCAAACACCCCCGCGCCAACACGGTGGACCTGCAGATCGGCAACATTTATGTGATGCTCGGCAAGACCCGCGTTCTGCAAGCGGAACGCACCTCGGACGCGACTGAAAAGAGCCAATTCCGCACGGAGGCGCAAAAGTTTTTCGCCGACGGCCTGGTCGCGATCAATCAGGCGAATGCCGATATCACCGCGGGGCTGAAGGAACTGCCCGAGGTGATTCCGCCCGCGAACAGGAAATTGATCCAGCGTCGCGAGGATCTTCGCCGCGAGTATTTGCAGACGGAGCTGCTGTTGGCGGCGGTCAAGCGCGAGCGGGCGTTAGCCTTCGAGGCAGGAAGCGAGGACTTTACCAAGGCAATGACCGAGGCGAGCGACGCTTATGAAAAATTGTTTGTCGACCACCGTCGGCGTCTGGCCGGCCTATTCGCCCGCTTGCAACAGGGGCGGTGCCTGCTGGATTTGAAGAAGCCCGATGACGCCATGCGTTGCTTCTACGAGCTGATCGATCAGGACGAAAGCGAAGAGGCGGTGCGTAACCTCAAGGCGCAGGCGGTGCGGTACGCCATGGAGGCGTCGATCCTGCTGAAGGAATTCAACGAGGCGACCCTGCTGGCCGATCAGATTCAGCCGCGCCGCGGCGAGGGGAACACGCCCGATTTTATTGCGATCAAGTTTTTCAAGGCCAAGGCCAGCAAACTGCTGGCCGATTCGCTCGATCCGGCCAAGAATAAGGCCGAGGTTGGCAAGTTGACCAGCCAGGCGAAGGATCTGGCGACCGACGTTTCCCGCGTGCAAGGCGAGTTTCGCAGCGATGCGATCAAACTGCTCAGCGAACTTGGCAAACAGGTCGACGACTCGCCCCGCGAGCCGACCAACTTCGCCGAGGCGCTCGCCCGCGCGACCACGGCGCGGTCCGGCTGGCTGGCGGCCAAGGCCGACGCCGCCCAAAAGACGGGGGACGAGCAGACCGCCGCGCTGGAGTTGGCCAATAAATCGCGCGACGACGCCTTCGGTTTCTATCGGATGGCGCTGACCATGGCCGATGACGAGACTCCGCAGGGAAGTCTCAACGAGGTGCACTACTTTATGTGCTATCTCTATTGGGACGAGCAGAACTATCCCAACGCGGCGATTCTCGGCAACTATTTGGCGAGAAACTTCCCCGAGTTTAGCGGTTCCAAGTCGGCGGCGACCATTGCCATGGCGTCCTGGCTGAAGATGTACAGTGAAGCCGCGGATAAGGCCTTTGAGTCGGAACAGGTCAAGGAAGCGGCCCGCTTCATGGTCAAGCAATGGCCGAACGAACCGGAGGCGCAAGACGCCTACGTAACGCTCGTCAATTTCGCACTGGTCGAGGGAGACAGCGATACCGCGCTCGATTATCTGCAACAACTACCGGAGTCCTCGCCCAAAAGGGGTGATTTGGCGATTAAGCTCGGGCAGTCGCTATGGAGCAATTACCTGAAGGAGGTTCGCAAGGACGAAGCCGCCGGCCGTTTGTCGGATGAAGAGCTTACGGCCATGGAAACCCGAGCACGCGAGGTGCTCGAAAGCGGCGTCACGCGGGCGCAGTCCGGCGGCGAGGTCGATCGAACAGTCGCCAACGCGGTGTTGGCGTTGGCGCAGCTCTACGCGGACAGTTCGCAACCGGCGGCGGCGATTCGCTGGTTGGAGGACGACAAGGTCGGCGCACTGACGCTGGTGAACAGCGATCATGCAGCAGCCAAGCACGAGCCGTATGCCGAGGAGACGTTCAAGGTGGCACTGCGCAGCTATGTGTCGGTGTTGCCGGAACTGGCCGGAGAGCCAGCGCAGGCCGAGGCGACCACCAAGAAGGCGGAAGCGGTGATGAATCAGCTCGAAAAAACCTTTGGAAAGGGAGACGCCGAACGGCTCACGAGAATCTATATCTCGATGGGCAAGAACCTCGAAGATCAAATGGAGCTGCTCGGCGGCGACACCGCCAAGAAAGTCGCGCTAGGGCAGGCCTTTCAGAATTTCTTGAGTCGCATTGGCGAACGTGCCGAGGGCAACACGTTCCAGTCGCTCACCTGGGTGGCGGAGACCTTTTACAGCCTGGGCCAGAGCTTCAACACGCCAGACGCCCCCTCGGGACAGGCTAAATCGTACTTCCGCAAAGCGGCCGACAACTACGAGCGAATTTTGACGCGTGCCGCGGCCGACTCCGCTTGGGCGCCCGACGACAGGTCGCTGATGGGCATTCGGATGCGGCTGGCCAATTGCTATCGCGAGATGGGCGAACTCGACAAGGCGACGAATAGCTTTGTCGAAATCTTGAAACCGAAGCAGGGCAATCTGACGGCGCAGCTCGACGCGGCGATGGTCCTGCAAGAACGCGGCAAAACCGATCCCGATTTCTACCGGCACGCCATCGGCGGATTTCACGATATTCCCGGCAAGCCTGGCACGCATTACATCTGGGGCTGGTCGAAGATCGGCAAGCTGACCGCCGGCAACGCCAAGTTCGCCAAATACTTCCATCAGGCGGCGCTCAACGGCATTGTCTGCCGCTATGAGTTGGCCTTGACGCTGTCCGGCGATAGCAAGCGGGAACTGCTCGACGTGGCCAAGCGGACGCTGGAAAATCAGCATCGCCGCTTTCCGGAGATGGGGGGCGACGAATGGAAGCCGAAATACGACAGCCTGCTGAAGAACATTCAACGCGCCTTGGGCGAACAACCCGCGGGCCTCAAGGCGCTCGAAGGCAATGTCGCCTCCAATTGAATAAATGGGACGCCGCTCAACGAACTAAACTATGAAACCGAGAGCCTCGATCAATACAGGCGAGGCACAGAAAACCCAGGGAGTAAATCCAATGAAATCATTGCTTACCATCGCCATGCTGTCCGTCGCCATGCTGGCGACGTCCATTGCCAGCGCCGCCGACGTGGTTCGTCGCATCGGTCAGTCGGACTTCCGTGGCGACATCGTCAGCATGAGTCCTCTGGTAGTCGGAATCGACACCAAGCCGGTCAAAGAAGACGTCTCGGTCGGAGACATTGATTACATTACCTACGATAACGAGCCGGCGGCTCTGTCCAACGCCCGGGACAAGATCGACAACGGACAATACGAAGCGGCATTGGAGCAGTTGGGAACGCTCGATATCGGAACGATCAGCCGCCCCGAAATCGTCCAGGACGTTAAGTTCTACTACGCCAAGGCACAAGCCAAGATGGCATTGTCCGGTTCGGGTGACGTCGACGTCCGTACTGCTGGCAGGAACATGGCGACGTTTCTTGATCCCAAGGAAGGCAATACCGGCAGTTATCACGTGATCGAGGCGAATCTGCTATTGGGCGAACTGGTCGCCGCTGGCGGGTCGGTGGACAACGCCAAGCGCTATTTTGGCGAGGCGGCCAAGGCCAATTGGCCTACGGGCAAATTGGAAGCAATACTGGGACTGGCCCAAGCCTATCAGCGGGCGAATCAATGGGATCAGGCATTGCCGCTGTATCGGCAGGTGGCCGACGCCGCCGGCAGCGGCCCGCAGATCGAGCGGCTGAAGCTGGCCGCCCAACTCGGCCTGGCGGCATCGCTGGCCGGTACGGGCAAGTTGGAAGAGGGGCTGGAGATCGTCAAGAAGGTGATACTCACCGCCGAAAAAGGGGACTACGCACTGCACGGCCGCGCTTATAACACGCTGGGGGCCGCCTACCAGGCCGCTCAGCAGCCGAAGGATGCTCTGCTGGCCTATCTGCACACCGACGTGCTGTACTTTCAAGACGCCGAGCACCACGCCGAATCGCTGGCCAATCTGGCCCAACTGTGGGCGCAAGTCAATAATCCGCAACGGCAGCGGGATGCCGAAGCCCGCTTGCAGCGGATGTATCCCAAGAGCCGCTGGGCGAACAAATAGGGGATTGTCGGCGGTTCATTCCATGAAGTTGGCGGTTTTATTCGCCGAAACGCTTTACGACCATAGGCGATCCTGATTAAACTACAAAGTTCGGGAGTACTGGGCGCAATTCCCAGGGCGTGTGTGGCTCTGGCATCGCAGCCTCTTGCTATCATCTTTGTCTCGAATTCTGGCAGCGCGGTAGTGGACCGTGTACACCAGTCTTTCGATTACTCAAATTATGCGAACCACTAACAAACCAATCGAAGCGGAGGCAATCTAATGGTCAAGCGGCGACAAATGGGGTACTTCGGAGCGAGCATCTGTTCGATGCTCATGTTGATGATCGCGTTGGGCGGGATTTCGCTATTCCACTTGGCCAATCAGAATGCCGCGATCGCCCAAGACGAGGGCGATGGCGACGGCGACGTGGCGCTGGATGACGTCGGCGGCGGAGACGAAGGCGGAGAAGCTGCCGCGGCCGGCGGCGGTGAGGCCGGCGGCGGCGATTCTGAAAGCGGCAAGCCAACCGACAGCGTACTGGTCTGGATGTTCAGCGCATTGGGCTGGGGCTACAGCATTATCTTTCTCGGTCTGTCGTTCACGCTGGTCGCACTGTTTGTGATGAATCTGCTGACCGCCCGCCGCGAGAACGTGGTGCCGATCCACCTGGTCGAAGGCTTCGAGGCGCATCTGAACGAGAAGCGTTACCAGGAAGCCTACGAACTGGCCAAGAACGACGAATCGTTCCTCGGTCAGGTGCTTTCAGCCGGCCTGGGCAAACTGTCGGCGGGCTACTCGCAAGCCATCGAAGCCATGCAAGAAGTGGGCGAGGAAGAGAACATGAAACTCGAGCATCGGCTGAGCTATATGGCTCTGATCGGTTCGGTCGCGCCGATGCTGGGACTGTTCGGTACGGTCCACGGCATGATCGACTCGTTCCGTGTAATCGCCAACGCGGTCGCCGCGCCCAAGCCGAAGGAATTGGCCGAAGGTATTTCGACCGCCTTGTTCACCACGCTGGTGGGACTGGCGATCGCGATTCCGGCCATCGCCGGCTACAACATTCTCCGCAATCGCGTGCAGCGACTGGTGCTGGAGGTGGGCATCCTTAGCGAGGGCCTGATGAGCCGCTTTCAAGACGTGGGCAAGAAAAAGGCTTAGTAAATTCCATGAGAATCAAATCGCGAAAATTCGGGACCAAGGCCGAAGGCGACATGACGCCGATGATCGACATGACGTTCCAGTTGATCGCCTTCTTCATGGTGCTGATCAACTTTACGGAAGTCGAAACGGACGAGCGTGTCGTGTTGCCGATCAGTGAATTGGCCAAGCCGCCGGAGACGCCACTCGATCGGCCGATCACCATTCAGGTGACCGCCGATGGCCAGGCGCTGATCGGTGGCGATGCGATGGAGGTTGGCGGGCAGTTGGAACTGGCGCTCAACCGCGAGCGTCGTGTGCTGGGCCGCCTGGGACGCAGCCCGGCCAGCGTGCCGATAATCATCCGCGCGCACAAGGAAGCCAAGACCGGGAAGGTGCAGGAAATCATCGAGTATTGTCAAAGTTCGCAGTTCGAGAAATTCCGGCTGCGGGCGGAGCAAGAGATCGAAGGCCAAAACGATGAGGACTAATTGATGAAGGTTCGCAACGCCGATCGCGAGAATGAGAAGATTGAGCTGCAAATGACGCCGATGATCGACATCGTGTTTCAGTTGCTGATCTTCTTCATCATGACATTCAAGATCGTCGCCCAGGAAGGCGACTTCAATATCCGTATGCCCGCTGCCGGCGTGCCGCAGTCGGACCCGATGGTCGTTGAAACGACCACGCTGAAGGTCCGCATGAAGAGCAATCTCGAGGGCGACCTCACCTCGATTACACTCGACGACCGGGCGCTGACGCCGCCCCCTTCCGGTTCCGGCGCCGACGTGTTCGACGTGCTGCGTCAGCGGGTGTTGGAAACGGTCGGCGACCCGACCGGCCCCAACAGCCTGGCGCCGGACACCGAAGTGGAATTCGAATGCGATTACAATCTCGACTACCAGTACGTGATCCGCGGCATCACCGCTGTCAGCGGCAAGATGGAGGGGAATAAGGTGATCAAGATCATCGAGAAGATCAAATTCGCCCCGCCTAATAAACAGGGCTAGGTGACCTTTGCAGCGTGGAGCGGGCCTAGATGCGATCTATTTCGCGCCCGCCGCGTAAGATGCGAAGGATTTCAATGCCGTCTGACGCTTCGCGGTAAAGAATAACATAGTTGCCTGAAACAAATCGGCGGCATTCACCGTGACCGCGTATGGCAATAACCTCTCCCATTTTGGGATGCTTTCCAAGCAACGCGCAGGTCGCGTCATGCGACTCCAACCAACGTTCAGCCGCAAAGGGATCCGCATCGCAAAGAAATTCAGCGTGATCATGCAGGTCGCGCGAGGCAGGCAAGGAATAGTGAACTGCCATCACTTTTTGAGATGCTGTTCTTGTCTGGACTGGATATACCGTTGCACCTCTGCATGTACCTTAGTGGCTTCAATGCGATTGCCCGCGTCGAGGCCGTCGATCCCTGCCTGGATCATGCTTTCCAATTCTTCTCGCTCGATGACCAGCCGCAAGCCTTCCAGGACGACTTCCTCCTGGCTGCCAAACTTGCCGTCGGCTATCAGTTTCTGAACGGCTGAACCGACGTCGCTAGGGATTTGCACGTTCATTTTCGTTCTCCCAATCCACTTACCTGGCAAGAAATTCCACTCGTTGACATCGAGCAACCTCGCAGCGCGGTCAATATCTTCGGCCAAGAGTGCTTCCAGTTGACCGATGCGTACTTTATTGTAGGCGGCATTGCGAGAAAAGCGAAGTCAAATTAGCGACTATTCAGAGGTTCATTCGTGGCGGATAAAACACGACAATGGTGCCCGGGGTATCTCGTGCATTTCGATGAGAAGGATGAATACGCGCATTGGCTCGGTGGGGCCGACCCAGTGGGCGCGGAGTGCCAATCGTGCTTCAAGCCGATGCCGCTGCTTCTGTCCCTGGACACGCGAGATCCACGGCTGAATCTGGCGGATTTGGGCGTGGATCGAGTTGCACTATGTTTCTGTTTGAGGTGCGAACTTGAGGGCGGCTCGAACAGGCCGATTTATCTGTTGAAGAGCGAAAACGAGATTGAAATCATTGGTGACGGATGGCTCTACGACGACAAGCGCCGCGAGGAAATTGCCGACTTGCGATCTGAGCAAGCTTATCACGACGCGGAGAACGAGCGGCACTATTCCGAATGCTACGATGTTCCACAAGTAGTTGCCATGAGCGAGCAAGAGGTCGCGAAATTGAGGCGTAGAGATCGTCGATTTTGGAGATCCATTAAGGAGATTCGCAATTGGGACGCCGTTCGCATGTTGCCGACAACGGTTCCAGAACAGCCAATTTGTTTGGAATTACTTCCAGAGGTCGTTCAACGAGTCTTCGACCAATTCAACAGTGGCGAAGAACCGGACGAAGCAGATGAGTCTGCGACCCAAGAGATTATCGGCGGAGACTTTATCGGTCCAATTGATCAAGTGGGCGGCAGATCGTATATGCTGCAACGAATTGACGATCCGATATGTGAGGCGTGCAATCAAGCGGAAACGAAAAACCGCATGTGGTTCCTTGCTGGTCTGTGTGGGATAGGACACACTTTTTCGGCTCTGTTTTTACCCCAGGAAGCGGAACTCGTCGACATGCATGTCGTGTTCTTCTTCTGTCCGGTTTGTGGGAGCGTCAGGGGCGAGTCGTTTTGCACGTGAGACGAGAACAGCGCGAAAAACGAAAAGGCTCCAACTCGAACCTATAAGGACTGAGTGGCTGTGATAAAATCGAATTGACGCAGGGGGTCGCCACCACAACATCAGCCGTACCGCGCTAGCGGCCGGTTCTTCGGCGCTAACCGGGGGCTAGCGCCCTCCGGCTG
>JBBDLY010000408.1:0-15840 GCA_040878585.1 Pirellulales bacterium | reverse complement strand
ACTAGGGACGTCGACGCGGTACTCGGTACTGATGAGCGTAATGAGCAGCGATTCGATGTTGGCCGCGGTAACCACCGCCATGGCCACGCGCAGCGGCCAGGCCGCCGGATCGGCCCACTCGGCCAATAACGCGACTGCGGCCAGCACGGTCGCCAGCCAGGCGAGCTTGGCGGAATAGGCGTGGTAGCTTGGCCACTGCCGAAATTTTATTGCCCCGGTCGCCATTGTCGCGGCGTAACTGAGCAGCGCGGCGGCGATCCACGGCCATTCCGGCCAGATGACGTCCCCTTTCAGCCAGCCGAGTCCGAACAGCAGCGCGCCATACATCGCGGCGTCGGCGATGCTGTCGAGACGTGCTCCAATTTCTGTGCGCTGATTCAACCAGATCGCCAGTTTGCCGTCGATCCAGTCGGTCAACGCCGTCACCAGAAACAGTGCGAGAAACCACTGCGGCTGATTAGCCAACGCGATCGGCACCATGGCGCAGGCGCCAACCAGACGGATCGCACAGAGCGTGTTGGGCACGTTGATAAGCGAGCGCTGGTTCGCTTTACTTGAGGGCGCGGGTGATCGGCGCAGTGGATTCATCCGGGGCGGCCCTCCGCTGCTAGTTGGACCGCGACGACAAACCAGAAGAATGCCGGCGCGGCAAACGACAGGCTATCAATGCGATCGAGCATGCCGCCCTGGCCGGGCAGCAGAGCGCTGGTGTCCTTGACTCCGCAGGCGCGCTTGATTCCGGAGATATTCAAATCGCCGAGAAAGCCTGCCGCGCAGACAAGCAGGCCGGCGACAATGGCCGTTCCGATGCTCCACGGGGTGAGCCAGGGGGAAAGGAGAGCGGCCAAGAGCGACGTGCCGACAAGCCCGCCGACCAGGCCGGCCCAGGTCTTGTGCGGCGAGATCCGCGGCGCGATGGTCCGTCGACCGATGCGGCGGCCGACAAGAGCTTGCACAATGTCGCTGGTTTCGGTCAACAGTAGCAGAATCAGAAACCAGCCCGCGGGACCGGCTACCGGATTGCCTTCCGCCGGCAGGCAGAACAGCAGCACCGCGTGCGCCGGTGCATACGAGGTAAGCAATAAGCCCCAATAGGTCTCGCCGACGGCGCTGGGATAGTTGCTCGTCTGCCCCGAGACGATCATCGCCGTGGCGAGCACCACTAGGCCGGCCGCCGGAATGCAGACCAAAAATGCCCCTTCCCAGCCGAGCAATACGCAAAGATAACTCAGCGGAACCAACGCATAAGCGGCCCAGCGTACCGATGGTTGGCGGATGACGTCTCGCCGCAAATTAAAGAACTCTCGCAGCGCAATTAGGCTGACCACGAGAAACAGAACGACGGCGAACGACTTGCCCAGAAGCGCCGCGGCCAAGACCAGCAGTGCCACGCCCCACCAAGTAGCGAGGCTCTTGAGCCTCGCGTTTTTCACTTCCGGCGCGGCCGCGCGCACGGCAATCAGGCGGGCTACGGAGCCGATCGCCATCACGGCGACGACCCCAATCGCGACTTGGACGACGGGGAGTGAAAGCATGCGACCAGCGACGCGATTCTCAAAAGTGTGCGGATGGTACCTGTTCAGATCACGACTTAACCGCGCGAACCTGATAGTTCCCCCGGCTTTCGTCGTGTTCGACCTCGATCAGTTTCATATCCTGCAGAGCCTGAAGTAGTTCGGTAAAACTACGAAATCCATAGTAGCTTTCGTTGAAGCCAGGGTAGACGCGACGAATCGCCTGCTTCAGCGCCGATCCCCAGAGCGGATCGTAATCGTGTTCGATCGATTGCAACACCTCGACGACTCGATCGAACGCCTCTTGTTTCTTGTCGTCGCTGTTGGTCTTCTTGCTGCCGCCGGATTTGCTATCAGCCGCCTTGGTGGCGGCGGTCCGGGAGGCCGCGGTCCGAGTGGCGGAGCGAATCAGATCGTCGTAATAAATGAACTCGTCGCAGTTGGAAATCAGCAAGTCCGAGGTGGAAGCCTTAACCCCCATGCCGATCACCCGCTTATTGTTCTCCTTGAGCTTCGATACCAGCGGCGAAAAGTCGCTGTCGCCGGAGATCAGCGCGAACACGTCGATGTGATCCTTGGAGTAACACAGGTCCAAGGCGTCCACGACCATGCGGATGTCGGCGCTGTTCTTGCCGCTGACCTTGGTCTGCGGAATATCGATCATCTCGACGCCCTGGCCGTGGAACTCGTGCATGGAGTCCTGGTAATTGCTCCAATCGCAGTAGGCCCGCTTGAAGACGATCCGGCCCTTCTCCAGCAGTCGCTTGAGGATCAAGTGGATTTGGAACTTGCCCGACCTCATGTGGCGCACACCGATCGCCAGGTTTTCGAAGTCGACAAATACGGCAATCAGAGGTTCCTTGGACATGGTGCTCCATTCTCGTCTGGCGTGGGTGCGCGAAACTAGCGGCAACCGCCGAATTCTAACGCGCCGTGCTCAGCCGAGAATATAGAGCCGATTCCCCCTCGCGGCAAGTTCAAAGCAGCTTAATGGTTGTCGGCCGCGGGGCTTACAGGCACCTCATGAACGCCACGAGCGCCTCCTTTTCCTCGCCGGCAAGCTGCAACTGCAGCACCAAATTGAAGAACTCCACGGTGTCTTCCAGCGTGAGCAACCGGCCGTCGTGGTGGTACGGGGGCGAATCCTTGATGCCGCGGAGCGTAAACGTTTTGATCGGCCCATCGGCGATGTTGTACTGATCGCTGACCATTTCCGGCTCATAGAATCGCTCCAGGCGCAGGTCATGCATCTTGTCGTCCAGATAGAAGGGCGGATGGTGGCACTCGGCGCAGCGCGCCTTGCCGAAGAATAGCTCCTGCCCTTGCAGTTCCTGTTCGCTCGCTTTCTCAGGAATCAGCTTGCCGAATTCATCCAGCTTGGGCGCCGGCGGGAAGTCGAATATATTCTGCATCTGCGCCATCATCGAGACCGAGTCGGAGCGGTTGGGTAGATGCACCCCTTTTTTGGCGGCGGTCACGTGGTCGCCGTCGAAGTAGGCGGTGCGCTGTTCGAATTCGGTAAAATCTTCCACGCTGCGCAGCGAGCGTTTTGACCCGTGGATCTGCTGATTGTACATGCCGCGGAGGCTGACCGTATCGAGGCGGAACCGGGCCGCTTGCGGCCGGGTATCGGGATTCAAATGAAAGGCTGCATTGGTGTGGCCGTTGGTGTGGCAATCGAGACAGGTTACCCCCAGGCTCGGCTCGTCCACCTTGCGATCCTCGGTCTGATTAAATTGCTGTTGCGGAAAAGGAGTCAGCAACAGACGCAGGCCGTCCATCTGTACTGGTGTCGCCTTTCCCTTCATCAACTCGTAGTAATTCTTGATGGTGAGCACTTCCCCTTTCGAGACGTCTCCCAGGTCGGGGCGCGTCGTGAGAAAGATCGGCGGCGGGAATTCCGGCGTCAGGTGATCCGGCAGATCGAAGTCGATGTCGAATCGCTGGAGATTCCGCTGTTCGGCGTCGCGAATCGCCTTGATCTGATTTTCCGGAAAGACTTGTCCGCCGGTGGTGTGCTTGGTGTGCGGCAAGGGCCGAAAGCCCAGCGGAAATAGGTCGCGCTCTTTGATCTCCTCGGGCGTCATCTTCGCCAGTTCCTCCCAGGTGATCCCTTGAGGAAGCTTCACCCGCACGCCTTGCTGGACTGCTTTGCGTCCGCCGGCCATCATCGTCTCCGCCGGCTTGTCGCTGAGGTCGTAGCGTTGTTCATAAAGCGCCTGCTGGCGCTGCATGAATTTCGGCTTCTGCTCGATGTCGGATTCCCTTGTCTCGCTGAATGGCTCGTCGATCACCACGGGCATGTAGGTCTGAGCGGGTAGATCGGGCTTCTTCTTGTTGGCGTTTGTGTCATTGGCAGTTGCGGCATCGGGCGATTCACCGGCGTTGGCGGCCAAGTAAATCAATGCCGGCAACAGCAATAGAGCTGCGCATGCAATGGCGGCGATCCGGGTCGAAGTTCTCATGGTGTTGGTCCTTTTATCCGGGGGAGCGATGTCCGATCGAACACATCAACGCCAATCCACGACTGCAAGTTGTGTTCCGCTTGCACCGTCCAGCACGCTCTATGGCTAGAAATAGCACAATCGTCGATAATTTAGCGGTGTTGACTGGCAACTCCGTCGCTGGGTGATCCATGCGGGAAGTGGATGGTCAGGCGGCAGCCTTGAACGATCTGGCACTGGTCGCGCAACCACCAGTTCCGCCGATCCCAACAGTCCGTATGAATCGGGACTGGAGCCAACAATCTTAAGACGTGACCCCGCAGTATTTTGCGCACCGATGGTCGCTGTCGTATGGGGTGCGGATGCGGTACACTAAAGTAAGAGATCAAATCAGGCCGAATTGACGGCAGCACAATAGCACCACCTTTTGCAGGCGTATTTCACAACAATTTACCCATGGCTAGTGCGAAAAATCCCCAATCCCAGCAAGAAGTACAAGAGATTCGGCAAGCGATCCGCAAGGCAGGTCTGCGCTGCACGCCGGCGCGGGTTAGTGTGCTGCGGGAGCTGCGGGCGAGCAAATCTCCGCGGACGCATGCTGAGTTGGCCGAGCGGCTGGTCCCGCTGGGATTCGACAAGACGACCGTGTTTCGCAATCTCGCGGATCTCACCGACGCCGACCTGCTCCGCCGCACCGAGTTGGGAGATCACGTCTGGCGGTTCGAGCCGCGCGATCCCAACGACGCCGCCGCCGGCGGGCATCCTCATTTTGTCTGCATCGACTGCGGAGACGTCACCTGCCTGGACGAAATGGAATTCACCGCCGCCAGCAAACGCCGCAGCCAGCAAATTGGCCGCATCACGGAGATCCTCATTCGCGGGCACTGCTCTGCCTGCGAAGAGAACCCAGCCGCCATCCGCTGAGGATCGGCTCAAGAATAATTTCTGCTTTGGCGGCCCTATGGCAAGCCGATAGCAGGGGCTGATTGAACAGAAGGAAACGGAGAGAACGAAGGAGTGTAATCTCTGTTGTCTCTGTTCCGCTTAGTTTCCTAAATATGGAGTCTGTCATCCTGCTGATCAATAAATGCCAAGACGGTGGAGCTGGTTCTGCCAATCCATAAAGCCTAGTTGCTCAGCTATATGAAGTTGCTTGATATCCCACTCGGTATGCTCATCAACTTTAACGAGATCAAACCTGACTGATGGCGTAAGCCGGCTTATTCTTCCAG
Organism: Pirellulales bacterium; assembly: GCA_040878585.1. Lineage (GTDB taxonomy): Bacteria > Planctomycetota > Planctomycetia > Pirellulales > UBA7805 > JBBDLY01. The sequence goes on along the minus strand of JBBDLY010000408.1, from coordinate 10,650 downwards.
GTGCCAAGCTGGAGTAAACAGAGCGGGAGGGAGGAAACAGAGAGGCACTCCTTCGTTCCCTCTGTTTCCTCCTGTTCAAATTGCCCCTTAATGCGGAAGATATTTACGAGCCATCCGCTGAACTGTTCAGCCGCATGGAACCACTCTAATGCGCGTGATCGTGCTCTTCGCGCGGTTGGGGCGCATCGATCGGCGGCAGTTGTTCCGCCGGCGGCCAGACGGCTTGATAGTCGTCGTCCACGTCCTGGTTGTGCGCATGCTCGGGTTCGAGAAATCTAATTCCCCAGGCCAAGGCAACCCCCAATAGCAGCATGCAGCTAAGGCGAACCCGATGATGCGAGTGAAATTCCATCTCGGGAAGCAGGTCGCTTAAGGCAATACAAATGAACACACCCGCGGAGAAGGCCAAGGTGCAGCCGATGACCGCCGCTTGTTCGTGAACGAACCTCTGTACGCCGAGAAAGAACAGCGCCGCGCCCAACGGACACATCGAGGCAAAAGCCAGATTGACGAGCAGCTTCCAGCCGGGAGTCCAGCCGCTGGCGGTCATCAGGGAAGTGATCGAAACCGCATCGAGCGGCTTGTGCAGCAGGATCGCCAAAAACGTGCCGACGCCAAACAAGGCAAACACCCCCAGATGCGCCCGATCGGCCTCCATACTGGCGCCCAGTGCCATGCCGTCAATCAGCGTGTGCAAAGCCAGGCCGAGAAATACGCCGACCCAACTCAATCGATGTGCCTTGCCGTGGCCTTCGTGAGGGGGGTGGTCGTCGTGATGGTGTGCATCGCCGGCCGCCTTATGGTCGTGATCGCACTGTTCCGAGGCCTCTTGAAAGTCGGCGGGGCCGTGCTGGTGAAAGTGAAACGTACGCAGCAGAAAGAACATGACCAACATACCGATCATCATCCAAACGGCGACCAGATCGATTCCACTGGGGCCAAGCTGCACCAAGGCGTGAGGCAACATATGAAACACGCCAATACCGAGCATCAGACCGCCCACCAGGCTAATGATCGACTGCATGCGGGTGTGGGTTAGCTTGACCAGCGAGGGCAGAAACCCTCCCAGCAGCGATGCGCTCACAATCGTGATGCTATAGGCGGCGAACAACAGCAGCGTGGCGGTTTGCAGGGAATCGTCGTTGCCGGGGTATCCGGACGGAAGGTTTTCCTGCGCCGATGCGGAAACCACCGGCAGGCCAAGCAGGAGCAACAGCAGCGTCGCGCGACAACAGAACGCCATGAGTCAGCCGTCAGCTAAATGTAAGTGAAGTGCATCTGCAATATTAGGTGAATCTGTGATTTTGGCCTGCCGGGGCCGATTTGGCAACCACTGGCAATCGAAACCGCCAACTCAAAAATCCGCTGACAGGCAAGCCCCCACATGGTCGGCGGACGGGTCTGATTGTGTAGCGCGGCGCCGGAGACCGTGATTTCAGAGGCTATATTCGTGGCCGACTTGCCTCCGCTTCCGGTCCAAGGCTGTCAAGCGTCTACTTTCGCACTCTACAAAATGCTGATATTTTAAGGCGATCGGGGACAGTATCCCATAGATGACCGACTGAAGGACGCAGCGCGAATGAAGGAAATTAGGAAGTTACTGGTCGCCAACCGCAGTGAAATCGCGATCCGCGTGTTCCGCAGCGCGCACGAATTGGGCATCCGCACCGTGGCGATCTATACCCACGAGGATCGCTTCGCCTTGCACCGCTTCAAGGCGGACGAAGCATACAACATCGGCACGCCGGGCGAGCCAATCCGGGCGTATCTCGATATCGATGCAATCATCACGATTGCCAAGGATCACGACGTCGACGCCATTCACCCCGGCTACGGCTTTCTCTCGGAGCGGCCCGAGTTCGCCGCCGCGTGCGAGGAAGCGGGCATCACCTTCGTCGGACCGCAGGTCGACGCCTTAAAGCGTTTGGGAGACAAAGTATCCGCGCGGCAGCTCGCCGACGAGGCGGGCGTGCCGATTCTCGGCGGCAGTCGCGAACCGATCGCCAAGGTCGAGGACGGCGCCGCCACGGCCGCCGAGTTGGGCTATCCGATCATGCTCAAGGCGGCCAAGGGAGGCGGCGGTCGCGGCATGCGGGTGGTCCAGAATGCCGAGGAGTTCGCGAGCCAGTTCGAACAAGCCCAGCGTGAATCGCTCACTGCGTTCGGCAGTCCGGATATCTTTGTCGAGAAGTTTGTCGCCCGCGCCCGGCACATCGAAGTGCAATTGCTCGGCGATCACCACGGCAACCTGGTCCATCTGTACGAGCGCGATTGCTCGGTGCAGCGACGCCATCAGAAGGTGGTCGAGATTGCGCCGGCCCCGGCGCTCGATCCGAAAGTTCGCGAAGCATTGTGCCAGGCGGCGCTCGACATCGGCCGCACCGTCGACTACCAATGCGCGGGCACGGTGGAGTTTCTGCTCGACGCCGAAACGAACCAATTCTACTTCATCGAGGTCAACCCGAGGATCCAAGTCGAGCATACCGTCACCGAGGAAGTGACCGGGGTCGACATCGTCAAGTCGCAGATACTCGTTTCTCAAGGGATGGCGTTAAGCGATCCAGAGATCGACCTGCCATCGCAGGTGGCGATCAAGACGAACGGGTTCGCCATTCAATGCCGCGTGACGACCGAAGATCCCGCCAATAATTTTCTGCCCGACTATGGTCGCGTGGCGCATTACCGTTCCGCGGGCGGCTTGGGCATTCGGTTGGACGCCGGCAGTGCCTTCTCCGGCGCGGTGGTGATGCCGTTTTACGACTCGATGCTGGTCAAAGTAACCGCCCGCGGCCGGCGCTTTCAGGACGCCGCCACGCGGATGGAGCGATCGCTGCAAGAATTTCGTGTGCGGGGCGTGAAGACGAATATCCCGTTTCTGATCAAGCTCGTCACGCATCCTACGTTCCTGGCTGGCGATTGTTACACGCGGTTCATCGACGACACGCCGGCACTGTTCGACCTGCCCAAGCGCCGCAATCGGGCGACTCGCATTTTGACGTATCTGGCGGACGTGATCGTCAACGGCAACGACCTGGTCAAGGATCGTCCGGTCGCCTTGCGTCGCGAGCCGGCGCCGAGACCTAAAGTCGATCAAACGTCGCCGCTTCCCAAAGGAACGCGCGACAAATTCAAGGAACTCGGTCCCGAGAAGTTCTCGAAGTGGATTCGCGACGAGAAGCAATTGCTGTTCACCGATACCACTTTTCGTGACGCCCATCAATCGCTGCTCGCCACCCGCGTGCGGTCGTACGACTTGATCAATATCTGCGACGCCTACGCCCGGCTTTGTCCGGGGATGTTTTCGTTGGAGATGTGGGGCGGGGCCACGTTCGACACCTCGATGCGATTCCTCAAGGAATCTCCCTGGCGACGCTTGGCCGACATGCGCGAACGCGTGCCGAACATCTTGTTTCAGATGCTGTTGCGAGCGAGCAACGCGGTGGGATATACCAATTACCCCGACAACGTCGTGGAGGTCTTCGTCGAGGAAGCAGCCGACTGGGGGATCGACGTCTTCCGGGTGTTCGACGCCTTGAACTGGGTGCCGAACATGCGGGTGGCGATGGATGCGGTACTTAAGACCGGGGCAATTTGCGAAGCTTCGATCTGCTATACCGGCGACATCAGTAATCCGCAGCGAACCAAGTACGACCTGAAGTATTATGTGAATCTCGCCAAGCAACTGGAGGAGATGGGCGCGCATATCCTGGCGATCAAGGACATGGCGGGGTTGTGCAAGCCGGCAGCCGCCGCGACCCTGGTCAAGGCGCTCAAGCAAGAGATTGGCATTCCGGTCCATTTCCACACGCACGACACGGCCGGTATTCAAGCGGGCGCGATCCTGCAAGCGGCCGACGCCGACGTCGACATCGCCGACGCCGCCATGGCGCCGCTGTCCGGATCGACTTCCCAGCCGAACTTGAACACCCTTGTCGAGGCGATTCGCAACAGCGACCGGCAAAGCGACCTGGACGCCGGCAAGCTCGATCAATTGGCCACATATTGGCGGGCCGTGCGGGAGTTCTATCTGCCGTTTGAAAGCGAAACGTTGCCCGCTACCAGCGATCTTTACGAACACGAGATGCCTGGCGGGCAGTACACAAATCTGTATCAACAAGCCCGCGCGCTTGGCCTGGCCGATCAATGGGCCAAGGTGTGCCACGTGTACGCCCAGGTGAATCAACTGTTCGGCGACATCGTCAAGGTGACCCCGACCAGCAAGGCGGTCGGAGACATGGCGCTGTTCATGGTGGCCAACGAATTGACCCCCCAGGATATTCTTGAAGGAGACAAGGAACTCGCCTTCCCGGCGTCGGTGATCGATCTGATCGGCGGCCGGATGGGTCAGCCGCCGGGCGGATTTCCCGAACTGGTGCAGAAGCGGATCCTAAAGGACGTCGAACCGTTTGCGGACCGACCCGGCGCGCTGCTGCCGCCGGTCGATTTCAAGGCCACAGCCAAAAAGCTGAAGGAACTGCTCGGCCGGGAACCCGATCGTCGGCAGGTGGCCACGTATCTGTTGTATCCGAAGGTCTACAGCGAGTTCATCGAGCATCGCAAGAAGTATTCCGACATCAGTTGCCTGCCGACGCCCGCCTTTTTCTACGGCCCCAAGTTGGAGGAGGAGATCTCCGTCGACATCGAGGAAGGCAAGACGCTGATCATCAAGCTGGTCACTGTCGGCAAGCCGCACGCAAACGGCACGCGCACGGTGTTCTTCGAACTCAACGGCCAGCCGCGGGACGTGACAATCGTTGACCTGTCGCTGGAACCCGATGTCCCCAAGGCCCAGCAGGCCGATCCCGGAAACGCGGCGCATATCGGCGCCGGCATGCCGGGCATGGTGGTTACCGTTGCCGTCAGCGCCGGGGACGCTGTGAAACGCGGCCAAAAGTTGCTGACGATGGAAGCGATGAAGATGGAATCGACCGTCAACGCGCCGGCCGCCGGCAAGATCGAGCAGGTATTGGTCAAGCCGGGCAGCCAGGTCGAAAGCGGCGATCTGCTTATCAAGTTCGAGTCGTAATCGATGGACCGGCCGTTCAGTCAGATTGACGAGTTCACCCCGGAAGTGCTCGAACAACTGCGGCGCGAGAGCTTCCTGGCGCAAATCGAGATGGCCGAACAGGTGGGCTCGACCAGCGATTGGGCGCTCGACGCACTGCGCGACGCAAGCCAGTCCCGCGCGTTTCCCCTATTGTTTTTGTGCGACCGGCAGACGTCCGGCCGCGGCCGTAGCGGCAATGCGTGGTGGGCCGGCCGTGGTGCGCTGACGTTTACCCTGGTCGTCGCTCCGCCAGCCGATCGCCTGCCGCCGTCGCGCTGGCCGCTGCTGTCGTTGGCGGTGGGCGTGGCAATTGTCGACGCGGTGCAAGCGGTCACGGGCGATTCCATTGCGCAATTGAAATGGCCGAACGACGTCTACATGAGCGGACGCAAGGCGGCCGGCATATTGATCGAGGCTCCGCCCCATCGCCGCGACCTGTTGGCGATTGGCGTCGGCATCAACGTCAGCCATCGTATCGACGAAGCGCCGGAGTCGATTCGCAACGTCGCAACCAGCTTGCACGAAGCAACCGGCCAGACCGTCACCCGGCCTTATTTGCTGTTAGAAGCATTGCGACGGATCGAACAGGCGATCTACCTGGTCGTGGAGCACGACCCGTGGCTAATCGACCGGGCCAACGCCCTGCACATGCTTACCGGCAAGAGCGTGCAATTGAAGCTGCCGCTGGAAACCGTCACCGGCCGGGTGCAAGAAATCGACCCCGACGGCGGCCTGGTGCTACAGACCGAAAGCGGCCAGCGGCGGTTCCGGTCGGGGACGGTGGCGGCGTTCGAGCCGTAGGATGGGACCATTGTCCCGGTCATTTTCCCAGGGCTTTAAGGGTAGCAGTAAGTTGAATGGGACAGGAATCTCGAACAGGAGGAAACAAAGAGAACGACATGGCACTTTGCAAACAGGCACAAGTCCTTATCATAAACGAGATATGATCTAACCCCGCATTAAGGGATCGTCGATGAGTGGTTCGGCAGCTCTCGATTTTACCTATCGTTATGCGTTCCCGTCGGATGTGACGGTGACGGAACGCGGCTTCGGGCTTCAACTGGCTACGTGCGGCGCCAAGCACGAGCAGCCGCATTTCTTCGATGGCAAGCTGCTCGCGCCTCGCGAGACGGGCGAGATGCTGTTCGTGCTTAGCGACGTTGTGCGGACGCACTTCTTTCTGCCTCGTCCCGCGATGCTTGATCCGGTAGTGACCAGCAACGAATCGATACTCCGCTTCGAAGGGTTCAGCGGCTGTTGCGGCGTCTACGCTAGGGTAGATATCCCGGCGGAGGCCTTTGAATGCGAGCATCTACTCCGCGGCACAACCAACGTCGACTTCAACAATCCAATGCGTGCGGCGCTGGCTCGACTGCGAGACCATGACGAGGCGCGACTCGCGATCGGCGACGAAGGCGTGGAACTTTCCCGGGCTGACGACAAGATTTTCGAGAAGAAGGTCAAACTGCCGATCCGCTGGCTCAAAGGTTTCAGCGAAGTCCAGATCTATCAGCCGACGATGCGAGTCAAACTCGAATTTTCAGGTGCCGAGGCCCGCAAGTTTATCCGCAGTTTGCCTCGAACCGGCGCTCCCAAGCAACCATCGTACGTCATGCAAATCGGCAAATCAGTCCGCCTCAGCCAGCGGGAGTCGAAAAGCGCAGTGCGTTTTCTCGGCACGCATCGCGTCCGGGTGCTCGAACCACTGATGAACACGGCCAAGAGCGTCCGCGTTTGGGCTGACGACGACGCAGGTACGACGGCGTGGGAGGTCACGCTTCGCGCGGGGCGGTTCTTTTTGATGCTCAGCCCGGAGGTCTATCGCGGCTTCTCCGGCGAAGGCCAGGCTCTCAACCAACTGGCGGGCGACCGCTGGAAGCAGGCGCTGCCGGCGGTGCAAAAGCAACTGAAGTGGCAGGTCCAACTTGATGCCGAGGAGTTGGCTCGCGAAACCGGCCTACCCAAACAGGAAGTCGAAGCGGCACTGGCGGTGCTTGGCGCGCGCGGTTTGGCCGGTTACGACGCCGACCGAGCCGCATACTTTCATCGAGAACTGCCGTTTGAACTCGATCAGGTCGAGCAGTTGCAACCACGGCTGAAGGCGGCACGCAGGCTGGTAGAGAAGGCCGGTGTGAAGGTTCTGTCTGGCGAGAACTCTCAGCAACAAGAGGTCGAAGTGGCCGGCACGGGCGTAGTGCATTTGGTGCGCCTGAACGACGAAGGCGACAAGTGTTCCTGTCCTTGGTTTAGCCGGCATCAGGGTCAGCGCGGACCGTGCAAACATATATTGGCCGCTCGCATGCTTGTCGACGGCGGCGAAACGGAACAGGCGAATTGAGGTGGGACGGTGACAACAAAAGAACTGGAGCGGTTCGTGGCCAATGCTAACGCCGAAGGTTTGGCGAGTACCGCTGCTTCGCTGAGCGAATCAGAACGCAAGTCACTTTCGAAAGCAGCCTGTTTGCTTTGGGAAGCGATGGAAAATTATCGATGGTCGCGGGGCGTCGATGATGAGTCGATGGTTACCACGGCGAATCGTGTGTTGTCATACGTGGACACCAAAGACGTCCGCGAGTGGGAGCAGTCCTATGTGGCAGGGCTGGGCGTGCTGGCTTTCGGTCCGCTCTCGCAGGCGAAGAAGATCGATCCGCACTTTCTCGGCGATTGGCAAGACAGTCGCTCTACGTGCCTGGCGAAGATTCTCGCAGACCGCAAGCCAACTTGGATCAACGAGTGGATTTCTCACCATTTCGAGGCCGAGTATCCCCGCCTGGAATGGCGCACCTTATGGGGACTCGTTAAGGGCGGCGCCTGCACGAAGCCTACGAACGAAGCTTACTGCAGCTTTCTTGCCTGGAAAATCCATAATGACTGTAGAAATCCGGACGGAAAACCGATTCCGTTGGCCGACTACATTGCCGGTGAGCCGATGCTTCTGGACGACCTGTGGAGATTCTTCGAGGTTGAAACGTTGGCCTTTATCCACGAGGAACCGTGGGTACCCGCGTTCGTCGAGCTATCCGGACGGGGGCTACTCGACCGCGATCGATTGCTTGACGCGACACTCTCTGGGCTGACGACCGGACTGAAACAGTACACGTTGAGCGGTTTCGCCAAACTGCACGATCAACTGGCGCCAACACCCGTCGAAATGGCCTCGCGTCAGCCGACGTACTGCGACTTGCTATCGGTTCCGCTGCCGCATACGGTGAACTTTGCGGTCAAGATGTTGCGGAAGCTTGAACAATCGAAGTGCCTTGACGAAGAAGCCTTCCTTACTTCGGCGAGTGCGGCATTTGACGGTTCGACCAAAGGCCCGGCGAAGTCGATGGTTTCATTGCTGAAGAAGATTGTTAAGCGGCGTCCGGAACTCGCCCCGCATATTGCTAAGACGTTGCTCAATGCCTTGCGACATCCGGCGGCTGACGTCCAAGCCGCGGCGGTCAAGCTGTTCGCGGAACTGGCGGATCGCGCGGATCCGCAAACGGTGCAGGATCTGGCGGACCAACTCGATGAACTGCCGGCAGCTATCCGTCCCCAGGCCGAGCAACTTGTGCTGCAGGCGGGCGGAGAGATAGATCGTACAGCTACGGAATCAGAGTCGGCGGAGCTAAATGCGAGAATGCTCGCCTGTCGCGGACGCGCCGGCGCGATCCCTGCCCGCTGGCGTGCCCTTGCCGGCGTCGATGAGGCGCTGACAGCAATTGACCGTACGGAATGGGCAGCGCCGCTTGATTTCGACATGATGCAGACGCCAATCCTTGCCAGTCTCGAAACGATCGTTCCTATCGAAACCAATGAAGAATTGATCGACGCGGTCGCGCACGCCATCGAAGCCGTAGAATCGGCCAGCGAAGTCGAGAGAATCGTGGACGGCATAAGCCGCCTGTGTGACCAGAAGCCAGACGACTTTGACCGACGCGTGGCGCCGCTTGTCAAGCGGATCGAGAAGGTCAAGGATTCCGAGAGTAGAGGCATCGGGTCGTATCATGCCGGTATGCCGGCGCTGGCGCGCTTGGTCGGAGCTTGGTTGGCGAAAAACACCGATCTCGCCAAACCACGGTGGAACTACAAGAGCGGGACCGACGTAACCGACTTTGTGGCGCGCCGATTGAACGACGTTGCCGAACGAGTGATGCGGGACGAAGCAGCGGCGCTGTTGGCGATGCCAACGCACAAAGGAGGCTGGATTGATCCTGTGGTCCTTGTTATGAGGTGGCGGCAATTGGAGGACTCTGGCCGTCGCCCCGGCAAAGCGGATCTGGTTCAAACGCTGCTGCGAATGGCCCCCGATAATCGCGGAGCCGCACTTGCCGAAGCTGAGCCGCTAAATGATCCTCGGGCCAATGTGATGCGCTGGACTTTGGGCGGCGACCAAGGCCCGACTAAGGACGACCGAAAAGACGCCGATCTGTGGCTGGCGGCGGGTCGCGCTCGGTCGCCGCGTGGACGGCTTGAGGATCTGACTGCATTGGGAGGCCAATCCTCCGGGCCAGACGGCGTCGCACCCGCCGCATATAGCATGCGGGCGACCTTGCGCGAACATCAGGATAGTTTCAAGAAGACGCATCGCCATCCAAGACTGAAGATCAATATTGAACCGGAAACAACCGGCAAAAAAGAAGAGAATTCTTGCCAGCCGGTTACCCTGATGCATCTGTGCGGCTCGGCGTGGCTGCCATTCACGATGGCTTCGCCTTGGGTTTACGAATGGCTGAGCCAGACTTGGCCGTCGAATCTCGACGCGTTCTTCGCCGCCGGCGCGGATCGGGTGGTCCACCGCTTGGACAGCAACAGTTCGGTCTACGAACCGAATCATGCGTATCTACCGCCGCTATTCGACGTCGATCGGCCGTGGACCGACATGGCCTACCTGCTGTCGGTAGTCGCCATCGCCAGCCGCGATCAGGATGCCAGCGGTCTAGCGGTCGATGCGCTGGTCGAGGCCATCGCCGATGGTCGCGTCCATCCCGAGCCGTTGGGCAGAACCTTAGCAAAACTGACGACGCCCTATTGGCTGAAACTGAATCGGCTCTGCGAGCGACTCGCCGAAATCGCCCGTATCACTCCATTGCATGCCTGGACGATCCGAGGCGCCGTCGAACAGTTGTTGCTGGCCTACGACGAACTGCCTCGCGATGCGCACTACTTGCTAGCCCTGCTGCGGGAACTCCATGCGCAACTCGGCCTTCCCGCCGCACCACCTGTTGTTGAGAAGTTGCAGCCGATAAAAGGTTCAAGCAAGACAGCCAGACTAGCCGGGGCGGTGGCCACTTTTGCACCGCATATGCCGACGATTGCTTGGGAAGAGGCACGGATATTGTTACTCGAGACCCGACTGGCCCGCGCGGAAAGATGGGCGGAGTGCGACAGCCGACTTGCAAAGGCGACCTAAATCGAAGACTTCACATAGTCAACGTATGTGACACAGAAGAATTTGCAATGATCATTTCTCGCAAAACCCCGCCAACGTTGCGGTATGTCAATGCGGCCAACTGACGAGACCATAAATTAGAACGAGGGGCGACGCTGGTGAAAGCTCCTTCACGGACGGGACAATGGTCCCAGGGCTTTAAGGGTGGCAATGTAATCAGGATTTTGAA
>JBBDLY010000407.1:0-2561 GCA_040878585.1 Pirellulales bacterium | reverse complement strand
CTGTTCCCTCCTGTTCAAAATCCTGATCACATTGCCACCCTTAAAGCCCTGGCCTCGGAGGGCCGTCTTACTTGCTGCATAGGGCGAGACATCAGTCTTGCGTCACAGCGGATGGGCGCCCAGGAAGCCTACCAGGTCTTGCCGGTACTCGGGCGATTCGACGTGCGCCAGCATGGTGGCGGCGTGGGTGCGGCGGTCGGCTATGTCAAGTCGCTCGGCCTGCCGGCGGTGGCTTTCCAGCGCCAAATAGTCGTCGAGCGTGCCGAGGTGACGCCGCCACAATGCAATGTCGCGCTGCTGCTTGGTGTCGAGCCGACGCTGATACCAGTCGCTGGCCAACAGCGCCTCGCGAGTGAACAGGCGGCGGATGTCAGGATGCCGCACGTCGCGGCCTTCATGCTCGCCGGTGGCCATGATCGACAGCAGCGCTTGCAGCGGCGGGCATAGCTCCTCGATCGTGCCGTCCGCGAAATAGACCTCGGCCACCTGCCGTTGCGCGTCGCAGATGTATTTGACCCCCTCGATGAACGCCGGCTTGTCCTGCAATTCCGGTTGCAGGATCGACTCATCAAAAACCATGGCCGGGTTGTCGAACACGCGTCCGCAAAACCGACGCAGAAACTCCGCCGTAATGCGATAGCCCAGCCGGCTAACCGGCACCGTTTCGCCGTCGACCGTCAAGTCTTCTAGTTTTTCCAGGCACCCTTCGGCAATCAGGAACTTGGGGTCGCGCTCCTGGGGCGACAGCCGGCACCAGATTTCTGGAATCAGCAGGCTGACGTCGTGGTCGACCTGCACGTCAGGGCCGATATGCCCGGCGGCGGTCGAGAAGCCGGCCAGTCCAGTGAGGATGTGGCTGACCAGCGCCGTGTTCAGGTCGGCGGAAGTCCGCAGTGCGTTGAACGGCCCCTTGGTCATCGCCCCTTCGCTGCCAAAGCCGGTGGTCGAAGGGCTTTTGCCGGTCAACGAGCAGATGTAGTCCATGAACAGTTCGGGCAGTTCCTGGTAGTGGATCGGATTGTAAACCGCCAGACTCTTGATGCCCTTGTCTCGATCGGGCGGATTGTTGCGGCGCCCCAGCAGCACGCCATGCACCGGCACGTGGACCGGTTCGGAGGCAGGGATGGCGCGATACAGCCGCAGGCCCCGTTCGGCCACCACCGGCTTCATTGGATCGACCAGGTCGGGGCGGTTCTGCAGGTAGCGAGGATTCTTCGAGGGCTTGCCGTCGACCTGTCGCGGATTGGCCGAACAGACAACGTACGGATCGCCGTCGCGAAGTACCCCGCGGAGCAGGTTCTTCATGCTGGGGCTGAAGGCGTCGAAATCGGCGACGTAGTCGGCCATTCGTCGCACGTCCTCGCCCGTGAGCGGTTCGAAGTTCGAGATAAAGTTGTCCGGCCCCGCCAAGTCCGCTTCGGCCTGCTTGTCGAACCCGCGATGGATCGCCTCGTCCGGACGCTGGAAGAATCGATACTCGCAGTTGGCGACCAGTTTGACCGCCGCCGCCGCGGCGTCCTCGCCCAGATGCGCCAGCCGCTCGGTGGGAACGACGATTGACACGCTGATGTCGTCTTCCCGCTGCACCTTGCCGGCCGGCAGGAAGTCTTGCCGCAGCTTGTAGGTTCGCCACTGGTGCGAGCCATAGAAGCCGACCCGCAGATAAAGCCCGACCAGCTTGCGATCGCGGTACTTCAGCTCGTGTCCCGGTTGGCCATTGACGATGTCGACGCTGAAATGCCGCCGCCAGTTTTCCGACCAATGCGGCTGTTCGAACCGCTTAATGATGAACAGCAGCGCGTAGATATGCGTGGGGATCGACTTGAGGAATTTGTTGTACTGGTCGTTGTAGGTGGAGGAGGGAGTCAGCAGCTTGATGACGCTCCCCAGCGACCGCTCGCCGCCGAGCACCGGCCGGCTTGGCCGCTGGGAGTAGTCGGGCTGAATCGGCCCGCCTTTCCTCCAGCGAGTGGAGAAGTCGTAGTCGAGAATCTCCTGCACCTGGTCGAAGTCCCGCTCGAAGTCGGCCACGAACAGCGGCCCGTAGTGCATGTAGTCTTGCAGCGACTTGCTGATTTCGCTCTTACCGCCGCCGCTGACGGTACTTGGCTTGTGGCAAAACGTCCCTTCGGCGCTTTCCCCCACCAGTCGCCAACTGGGAGCGGCCGGATGCTTTTCCATCCGCAGCTTGTAGCCGCTGGGCGCCATGTAGACCTTGCCCGGCAGCAACGGTATTTCCTGCGCCGCGCCCTCGTGTTCCCAGCGAATCCGCTGCTCGCGGAGCAGCGCCCGGGCGTAGTCGGGAATGTAGATCAGGTTGGGATATTCGCGATCGATCGCGTAACCTTCCGGCTGCACGTCGATCAGGTCGGCGTAGTCGCGGGCCACGTCGTCGAAGGTCCGTCCGTTGTACTTCGAGGAATTGAACTGAAACTCGTCTCCCAGGTTGTACGAGCGATACGCCACCGCGCCGCCGGCGTGTTCCTCCTCGACGTTGCCGTACAGGTTGGCGGCGAAGCTGATCTGGGTTTTGACTTCCTTCTTGCAATAGCCGAAGTAGT
>JBBDLY010000406.1:0-15870 GCA_040878585.1 Pirellulales bacterium | reverse complement strand
GACCAATCCCACGCGGACGGTCTACTCCATCAAGCGTTTCATGGGCCGACGACACAACGAGGTGCAGTCCGAGGAGAAGATCGTCCCCTACGAGGTCGTCGGCGGGCCGGAGGACTACGTCAAGGTCAAGGTCGGCGATAAGGAATTCACCCCGCCGGAGATTTCGGCCAAGGTGCTGCGCAAGCTCAAGGAGGCGGCCGAAAGCTATTTGGGACACAAGGTCAATAAGGCCGTGATCACCGTGCCGGCCTATTTCAATGACGCACAACGCCAGGCCACCAAGGACGCCGGGCAGATCGCCGGCCTGGAAGTCGCCCGTATCATCAACGAGCCAACCGCGGCCGCTTTGGCTTACGGACTCGACAAAAAGACCAAAGAAACGATTGTCGTCTACGACCTCGGCGGCGGCACGTTCGACGTGTCGATCCTGGAGGTGGCCGACGGCGTGTTCCGCGTGATCTCGACCAACGGCGACACCCACCTTGGCGGCGACGATCTGGACGAGGTGCTGATCAAACACGTGGCAGACGAATTCAAGAAAGAGCAAGGCATCGACCTCCGCAAGGACAGCATGGCGCTGCAGCGTTTGCAGGAGGCGTGCGAAAAGGCCAAGAAGGAACTCAGCTCGGCGCAGTCGACCGACATCAATCTGCCGTTCATCACGGCCGACGCCAGCGGCCCCAAGCACCTGCAGATGAACATCGATCGCTCGACTTTCGAGCGGCTGATCGATCCGTTGGTCGAGCGGACCCGCAAGCCGGTCGAGCAGGCGATGAAAGACGCCAAGCTCTCTCCCAAGGATATCGACGAAGTCGTGCTGGTGGGCGGTTCGACGCGTATCCCCAAGGTTCAACAGTTGGTCGAGAAGTTCTTCGGCAAGCCGCCGCACAAGGGGGTGAATCCCGACGAGGTGGTGGCGATCGGCGCCGCGATCCAAGGCGGCGTGCTGGCTGGCCACGTGCAGGACGTGCTGCTGCTGGACGTTACGCCGCTGTCGCTGGGCATCGAAACACTGGGCGGCGTGTTCACCAAGTTGGTCGAGCGCAACACCACGATCCCGACCGAGCGGAAAAAAGTGTTCAGCACGGCCGACGACAATCAAACCGCGGTCACCGTCCGCGTGTTCCAAGGCGAGCGCGAGATGGCGGCCGACAACCGACACCTGGGAGACTTCAACCTGGAGGGCATCCCGCCCGCGCCGCGGGGCGTGCCGCAGATCGAGGTGAAGTTCGACATCGACAGCAACGGCATCCTCAACGTCTCGGCCAAGGACATCAGCACCGGCAAGGAAGCGAGCGTGCGAATCGAGCAGTCGAGCGGGCTGAGCGAGGAGGAGATCGAACGCCGCCGAAAGGAGGCCGAAGAACACGCCTCCGAGGACAAGAAAAAGCGAGAGTTCGCCGAAACCCGCAACAAGGCGGAGCAGATGTGCTTCGAGATGGAAAAACTTATTAAGGAGCACGACGAGAAGCTCACCGACGCCGACAAGGCGCCGCTTGAGGCGGCGATCAGCAAGACGCGCGAAAAAGCGGGCGGCGACGACCTGGAGGCGATCAAGAGCGCCATCAGCGAACTGGAGCAAGCTTCCCACGCACTCAGCGCGGCGATCTACAAGGGGGGTGGCGCTGAAGAGGCCGCCCAAGCGACCGCCGGCGATTCCAGCGAAGCGGGCGGCAACGGCGCCGACGACGACGCCATCGACGCGGAGTTCGAGGTCAAGAAGGAATAGAGTAGAATAGTTACGGAAAGGCGACCAGGGCTCAATGGTGGGGCGCTCGCCGGAGGACGGATGTTGGTTTTGAAAAGACGGAGAAATGCATGAGCACGGTGACACAAGAATACGTGGCCGGACTGCCGGATATCTATCGCGACATTTTTCTGGCATACTCGTCCTTGGATCCATCACGTCGGCACGGCCAAGGACTCGCGTTCCAGTCACTCTATGCCGAGTTAGATGGCAAGTACGGCTTAGGGGAAATTCAGTCCGCTTGTGAGCAAATGGCCGCCGGTGGAGCGGTGGAAATCCGCAACCGGATATTTGCGCATCCCACGGAACTGGGCGAGCAGATCATTGAGCAGCTTGCCGGTCGCGAGGCGCCTCGCGGGTCGATTCCGCCCTTTGTCCCTCCAGGATAGCCTTGCCGGCTCGAACAATGCCCGCTGATTGGCGCATCCACCATTGGCCGCTGTGTTCGCATCATGTGTTTCTTTCGCACTGTGCGGAGGATCGCAACGGGCTTGTCGTTCCGGTTGATCAGCGAGTCCGCGACGTGGGAGTCCTTGCCTGGATTGATGAAAGAAACTATCCGCCCGGACGAGACCCCTTCGAGATATTAAGGGAGGAGTTGTTAAGCTGCCGGCACGTCGTCTACTTCGTAACGCCTAATTTGCTGCGACAAGGCCGCGGCTGGACAGGCATCGAAAAAGGGTATGCGGATCTAATTCAACAGCGGCTCTTATTCGGCGCCATCGAGGTTTGCCACATCGAGTTGCCTTTGTTTTTCGTGCCCCAAGATGATCCCTTGCTTGTGCGGTCGGCCTACGCGGCGATTCGGCACAAAGGAGTATATTGCCCGCCCGACGCCGACGCGGTCGATTGGGCATCCGATCAAATTTTGCAATTCGTTTATCAAGAACAATCGTGGGCCAGCGCGCTAGCCATCAACTACGAAGGCGATCCAGTCATGCGATCTTACTTTGATGACGACGACCACCTTGCGAGACGAATTAAGGGAATCGATCCCTTGCCGATTCCATAGTGGGAGGAAAGGAGACGTTGACATGGCATTCCGATTCGAAAAACTCACGATCAAGGCCCAAGAGGCGATTGCCGCCGCGCAGGAACTGGCCGCCGAGGCGGGCAATCCGGGCGTCGAGCCGCTCCACTTGGTGGCCGCGCTGTTGGACGAATCGGAAGGAGTGGTTGGTCCGCTGCTGGGCAAGATCGGGGCCAACCGCGGCCAGTTGGCTCAGATGGTTCGCGCCGAATTGGGGCATCTGCCCAAGGTGTCCGGTGGACGACCGCCGCAGCCGTCGACCGAGTTGATGCGGGTGCTGGAAGGCGCCCAGACCGAAGCGACGAACATGAAGGACGAGTTCGTCTCCACCGAGCATCTGCTGCTGTCGCTCGCCAAGACCGACGGCAAGGCGAAGAACCTGCTCAAGCTCAACGCGATCACCGAAAAGGAAATCTTAGCGGCGCTGCAGTCGGTTCGCGGCAGTGCGCGAGTGACCGATCAAAGCCCGGAGGCGAAGTTCCAGGCGCTCGAGCGGTACGGCATCGATCTGGTCGAGCGGGCCAATCAAGGCAAGCTCGATCCGGTGATCGGCCGCGACCAGGAAATTCGCCGCGTGATTCAAGTCCTCTCGCGGCGGACGAAGAACAACCCGGTGCTGATCGGCGAGCCGGGCGTCGGCAAGACGGCCATCGCCGAAGGGCTGGCGCTGCGGATCGTGCAGGGAGACGTGCCGCAAAGTCTCAAAAACAAACGCGTGATTGCGCTCGACATGGGTGCCTTGATCGCCGGCACCAAGTTCCGCGGCGAGTTCGAGGAACGGCTCAAGGCCGTGCTCAAAGAGGTCGAAACGGCCGGCGGCGACGTGATCATGTTCATCGACGAGCTGCACACGGTCGTCGGGGCCGGCGCGGCCGAGGGGGGCAACGACGCGGCCAATCTGCTCAAACCGGCGCTGGCCCGCGGCGAGTTGCGGTGCATCGGCGCCACCACGCTCGACGAATATCGCAAGTACATTGAGAAAGACGCGGCCTTGGAGCGGCGCTTCCAGCCGGTCTTCGTCGGCGAGCCGAACGTGGAGGACACCATAGCGATTCTCCGCGGACTGAAGCCGCGCTACGAGGCGCACCACAAGGGCGTCAAGATCAAGGACTCGGCGCTGGTTGCCGCCGCGAAGCTGTCAGACCGCTACATCGCCGATCGCCAACTGCCCGACAAGGCGATCGATCTGGTCGACGAAGCGGCCAGCCGCCTGGCGATGGAACTGGAAAGCGTGCCGGCGGAAATCGATCAGGTACAGCGCCGCCTCACGCAACTGGAACTGGCCGCCCGCCAGCTCAAGGAGGAAACCGAGGAACACGCCCAGGAACGGCTCTCCGAGATTGAGGAAGAGATGGAACGCCTGCGGCATGAATTGGCCAGCCTCCGCGAACAATGGGAGGCCGAAAAGCTGGGGTTGGGAGACACGCAAAAGCTACGTCAGCGGCTGGCCGAGGCGCAATTGGCCTATGAGCATCAAGACAATGCCATTAAGGAACAGCAGGGCGCCGGCGTGGCGATCCCTGAGGAGGACTGGCAGCGGCTGCTGCAACTGCACAACGAGGTGAAGCAAATCACCGCCAACTTGGAGCAAGCCGAGCAAACGCAGGAAACCGTGGCGGCCGGCGACGGCGACGCCCGCGGCAAGCGGCGGCTACTGCGGCAGGAAGTAACCGAGGAGGAAATTGCCGACGTGGTCAGTCAATGGACCGGCGTGCCGGTCTCGCGGATGGTCGAGACCGAACGGGCCAAACTGCTGGTGATGGAGGATCGCATTCATCAGCGGGTGATCGGCCAAGGCGAAGCGGTCGAAGCGGTCTCCGACGCGGTTCGCCGCAGCCGCAGCGGTTTGCAGGATCCACAGCGACCGATCGGTTCGTTTATCTTTCTGGGGCCGACCGGCGTCGGCAAGACCGAACTTTGCAAGGCGTTGGCCGAGGTATTGTTCGACGACGCCAACGCCATGGTGCGGCTCGACATGAGCGAGTTCATGGAACGCCACACGGTCAGCCGGCTGGTCGGCGCGCCGCCCGGCTACATCGGCTACGAGGAAGGGGGCCGGCTGACGGAAGCGGTGCGGCGACGCCCCTATTCGGTAATCCTGCTCGACGAAATCGAAAAGGCGCATCGCGACGTTTTCAATATCTTGTTGCAAGTGCTCGACGACGGCCGCCTGACCGACAGCCACGGCCGCACGGTCGACTTCACCAACACGTTGATCGTGATGACCTCGAACATCGGCAGCCAGGTGATTCAGGAGATCGCCCAGCAACAGGGCAGCGAGGAGGAGATGCGCACGGCCGTGATGGAACTGATGCAGGCCCGCTTCCTGCCGGAATTCCTCAATCGCATCGACGAGACGATCATCTTCCACCCGCTCACCCGCGAGGAATTGCGAGAAATTGTCGACCTGCAAGTCAAGGGACTCGGAAAACAACTGGAAGCGGTCGGCCTGGAGTTGCAAGTGACCCTCGCAGCCCTCGACCAGTTGGCCGAAGAGGGCTACGACCCGACGTACGGCGCGCGGCCGCTCAAGCGGGTAATCCAACGTCGCGTGCAGAATCCGCTCTCGCGAGAGTTGCTCAAAGGGCAATATTCCGACAGCACCGGCGTGCGGATCGACTTCCGCGACGGAGAGTTTTTGTTTGAGCGGTTCGACTCCGAAAAGCCAGCCGACGCGGTGGTCGGCAGTACGGTGGTAGGGCTTTAATGGTCTGCCAGGACGGTTGGAACAGGAGGAAACAAAGAAAACGGAGGGATGCATACTCTGTTGTCTCGAATCCGCTCTGTTGCCTGAAGAGTCGATGTTAAATTACAGAATGAATGCGCGGTCACGTACGGTCAGGTGTGGATGGAAGCCGATACGACGAACCAACCGAGAACAGAATGCATGGAACACGCTTTACCGCCATCAAGTATTGGGGCGTAACAACGATCACCTTGTTGAAGCGAACTGAGGGAACATGAGACAACTGAGAATCTTTTCTTTGTTTCCTCTGTTTCCTCCTGTTCCAATTTTTTTTCACGTTCAATTGGTTACGACCCATAAAGCCCCGAAAGCACGGTGGTGTAGCTGAATTCGCCAGAATTTAGAGCCACTTCGATCAATCGATCCTGTTGACTGCCGTCCGAAATCTGGCGAGTTCGGCCGCCGGACATCCTTCATGGCGAAAATACTCATCACCTCCGGTCCGACGCGGCAGTATCTCGATCCGGTGCGGTATCTGACCAATGCGTCGAGCGGCCGGATGGGCGCGGCGCTGGCCGCCGCGGCGCTGGCCGCCGGGCATCAGGTGTTGATCGTCTCTGGTCCGGTCGACGTCGAATATCCCCTAGGCGCCGAGATTCTATGGGTGGTTTCGACCGAAGAAATGCTGGCCGCCTGCCGCAAGGCGTTTCCCGACTGCGATGGTCTGATCGGAGCAGCGGCGCCTTGCGACTACCGTCCCGAACGCGTCGCCCAACAGAAAATGTCGAAAACCGGCCAGCCGATCGAGCTGCGCTTGATCGAAACAGACGACGTGGTCGCCACGCTGGGAATCGACAAGCAAGATCGCTGGATGGTCGGCTTCGCGCTGGAGACCGACGATGCACGCTTACGGGCGCTGGCCAAGATGGAAAAGAAGCTGTGCGACCTGATGGTGCTCAACGGCCCCCAGGCGATGCACTCCCTGAACAACGAGGTGGAGGTGCTCGATCGGGCCGGCAACGTACTGGTGGAGATCGCCGGCGCCAAGGAATACGTGGCCGAGCGCATCTTCGCCATCATCCAAGAGCGACTGATCGACTAATACGCGCCATCCAGCGTAACGCGAATACCGGCAAGTCAAGCCTGCGTTATTTCTCGTCCACTCCCAGTCCGCGCAGCTTGGCCACCACCGCCTCGCCCGCGCTGTGGGGTTGCACTTCCTTGTCGATCGCTAGGATTTTGTTATCCGCGCCAATGTAGAACGTCCATCGCTGCGGCACCAGCCGGTTTTCGTCGACCACTCCGTAGCTGGTCGCAACCTGCTTGTCGGGATCCGAGAGCAATGGATAGTTCAACTCCAGAGATTCCGCGAACGCCTTGTTGTTCTCCGTCGTGTCGCAGCTTGCCGCGAAATAGACGACGTCGTACTTGGCCAGTTCCTTGCCGCTGTCACGCAGCGACTTGCACTCGGCCGTTCACCCGCCGGTGAACGCCTTGGGATACCAGGCCAACACAACAACGTGGTTCTTGGTCAATTCGGACAGGCGATGCATCTGGCCGTCGGTGCCCGGCAGGTTGAAGTCGGGGGCGGTGTCGTTTTCCTTCAACTCGACGGCATCGGCCGGCGCCGCGGCAAAGCAGGCCGCCAACGTCAGCACGGCGAATCCGATCCAAGGCATGATCCTCATGGCATTCTCCTGTGGCTAGAGCGTTCAATTTCTGGAACTTTCCGTTGCCGGCACCTATCATCGTAGCTTGGCTGCGCCGTAAAATCGACAGAGCGGCTTCGCCGTGCCCCAAATTCAGTAGTTCCAATTTCGATGTGGCGAACAGCTTGACAACTTCAATGGTGGCGACGCAAGCTGTCAGCGATCAGCCGTCAGCAATCAGGAACCGCGTTTATCCTTGCTGATAGCTGATAGCTGATCGCTGACAGCTAACGATGTGCCATCAATCAGCGATGTCCTTCGTCGAAAATTGGAACTACTGAAATTTGCTGAGCGCGGACTTTTCTCGACTGATATTCCTCCGAGAGCGTTTTACCATGGCTACACGACAGGCAATCGTGATACCGCCGCAGGGTGGGAAATATCTTTCCTGGTTGGACGCTCCGGTCGAATACCTCGCGGTGGGAGACGACACCGCCGACCGCTACGCTTTCTCGCGAGCCGTTTGCGGGGGCCGATCGGAACCGACTCCCCACCGACACGCGTTCGATGAAGGCTTCTACGTACTTGCAGGCGAAGTCACCTTTACCGCCGCCGGCGATTCGGTCGTGGTGCCGGAAGGCGCCTTTATCAACATCCGCGGCGGCGCCACCCACACGTTCCGCAACTCCGGTGCCACGCGGGCGGAACTGCTGATCGTCGTCGCGCCGGCCGGCTTCGAACGGTTTCAGTTCGAGGTAGGGGAGGGGATGGTCGAGCCGGAAGAAACGCTGATCATGTTCGGCAAGGAACAACGCCGGGCGATGGAAAAGCTCGCGCCGAAGTACCACGTCGAACTCGACCCGCCCGACGACGCGCCGCAGCCTTCGCCGCCGTACAAAATGGTCTGGCCCCGCGAAGGAAAGACGATCGCCGTGGTCGGCGACAAGTACCGCTTTCTCGTCGAGGGAGAAGATACCGACGGAAAATACGCGATCTGGCACGCCACTGTCGAGCCAGGTGGAGGGCCGCCGCCGCATCTGCAAACCCGAGAGGACGAGGCGTTCTATGTGCTGCGCGGCGAGGTCGCCTTTACCGCTGACGGCCAGCGGCACGTGGCCGGCGGAGGAACCTTCGTCCATGTGCCGGCCGACTCTCCGCACCAGTTCAAGAACGAAACAGAGCAACCGGCTGAAATGCTGATCCTGGTCGCGCCGGCGGGCATGGAGAAGCTGTTCGAGCAGATTGGCACGCTGCTTGAATCTCCCGCCGATCCGACGCCCCACCCCACGCAAGAGCAGTTCGAGAAACTCAAGCAACTAGCGCCGGATTTCGGTATCGAGTTGAAGGTTTGACCCAGTCTCGCTGAACACGCTCCCCGCGCCTGGAAGTTGCGCTATCGTCAAAAAAGTAGGACAGAAAAATACGGAAACAGAAAAATGTCTTGCTTCGCACGGCTGCACAAGATCGTGGCCGGTGTATCACCTCAGCCATCTGAAGTATTCGGACGGCAGAAGAATCTGGCAAAAAGATTTTGGGGCAGAAAAATGAACGATCTTGGCTGCCAACCGCATCCTTTGACCTCAGCCATTCGGAAGACAAAGTACATCGGATCGGCAAGATCGGATTTGCTTTTTAGTGCGCGATCCATGCGACCAGCATATTTTTGCCCTCAAATCTTTTTGCCAGTCCCTGGAGCAGGTAACCCAATTCGTCCAGTCACCGGCATGACTTCACTCGGCTGAAGTGTTGCCAATTTCCAAGTTGCGGACAACTTGAAAACTTCAATGGTGGCGACGCAAGCTGTCAGCGGTCAGAGGTTGTGAGAATATTGAATTGACGCAGGGGATTGCCACCACAACATCAGCCGTACCGCGCTAGCGGCCGGTTTGCTGGCGCCAACCGGGGATAGCGCCCTCCGGCTGATGCTTGATGCCGATTTTGTCACAGCCTCTCAGCCCTGTTTCATCTTTCTTTCCTAATGTGTTGCAGGCCAGTTTTCATGACTTCTTATCCCAAGATCGCGCAGCTTAAAACGCCCGAGGCGCTCCGTCAACGATTGCGGGCGTTGCGGTTGGACGTGCCGGTCGACGAGACTGTTCTCACCGCCGAGCAGGGGTCGCCGTTGGCCGCGCCGCTTGCGGTGGGGCGGTTTCGCGTTGGCAATCGCTGGTGTATTCATCCGATGGAAGGCTGGGACGCCGGCCGCGACGGCTCGCCGAGCGAGCAGACGTTGCGCCGCTGGCGGAACTTCGGCCTCAGCGGCGCGAAATGGATTTGGGGAGGCGAAGCCGCCGCCGTGCAGCCCGACGGACGCGCCAATCCGAACCAGACACTGGCCGTCGAGTCGAATCGCGTCGGGCTGCGGCAACTGCTCGATACGTTGCTGGCGGCGCATTGCGAATCGATCGGGGCGGCGGACGATCTGTACGTGGGCTTGCAGCTTACGCACTCGGGCCGATTTTGTCGTCCCAATAGCAAAAAGTTGGAACCGCGGATTGCCTACCATCACCCCATGCTCGACGCCAAGTTTGGCATCGAACCCGACGATGCCTCGGTCGTGTTCAGCGACGACGATTTAGAGCGCCTGATCGACGCCTACGTTGCCGCCGCGCGGCTGGCCAGCGAGGTGGGCTTTCGGTTTGTCGACGTGAAGGCATGCCACGGTTATCTGCTGCATGAGTTCCTCAGCGCCCGGCGGCGACCCGGCAAGTTCGGCGGCGACTTCGACGGCCGCACGCGTCTGCTTCGATTCATCATCGAGCGGATTCAGGCGGAAATACCAGAACTGGACGTGTTGGTGCGGCTGAGCATCTTTGACATGCCGCCGTATGCGACCAGCCGCGACGTGGGCCGACCGATGCCGTTCGAGACGCCATATGAATTCGGCTTCGGCGTCGACGGACAATCGCCCGGCGAGATGGACCTCGCCGAGCCGATTCAGTTGCTCCGTACATTACAGGAGTTGGGCGTTGCGGCGGTCAACCTGTCGGCCGGCAGCCCCTACTACAATCCGCATATTCAGCGGCCGGCGATCTTTCCGCCCAGCGACGGCTACCAGCCTCCGGAGGATCCGCTGGTCGGCGTGGCGCGGCAGATCGACGCGGCCCGGCGATGCAAACAGGCGGTCCCCGAGTTGGTGATGGTCGGCACCGGTTACTCCTATTTGCAGGACTATTTGCCGCAGGTGGCTCAGGCGGTGGTTCGCGCCGGCTGGATCGACTCGGTCGGTCTCGGCCGGATGGTGCTGTCGTATCCGCAGCTTCCGCATGATACGCTCGCCGGCGTCCCGTTGGCCCGCAAGTTGATCTGCCGCACATTTAGCGATTGCACCACCGCCCCGCGCAACGGGCTGATCTCTGGTTGCTATCCGCTGGATGCCTACTACAAGGAATTGCCGCAAGCTGGCGAGCTGAAGCAGCTCCGGCAAGCGATGCGCTAATTCGATCGAATGTTGACCAGATCGGGTTGCCTGCCTATAGTAAAAGGTTAGTAGGCTAAGTAATTGTTATTTGCCCGCCCCATGCCTCTGGAACGGTTCTCGCCGCAACCACTAGTGCAGTGTGGCAGATTGAACTTAGGGTAGCGGAATTCGCCAGAAATCCGAGAAGCTGCGTTTTGCCTTTGCGCAACGGAACTCTTGGCGAGTTCCGCTACACCAGTCGAACCCAATTTTCTAGCTGTCCCAAACCACTAGGCGGCATCCCTTAAGGTGCCTGATACAAGCAGTTTAAGTGTCGTGGGACGTGTAGCGGAATTCGCCAGAATTGCGAGGCGCTACGTGTTGCCTTTGCGCAACGGAACTCTTGGCGAGTTCCGCTGCAACTGCCACCGTCCCGAATTTTTTCCGAGAGACCGTCATGCCGATTCGAATGGTCCCGCTATCTGCGGCAGTTTTGTTTTTTGCCGGCTTGCTTTCCGCCGAGGTTGCGTTGGGGCAGCCAGGCCGCGGACCAGCCAACGTGGTCGTGGCCCCGGCTCGCAAGTCGGAGATTGCCGTCAGCGTCGATTTCGTCGGCACGGTGATGCCCACTCGAACCAGCGTGGTAGGCAGTCCGGTCGACGGACGCGTGTTGAGCTTTCCGCTGAACGAAGGGGATCGCGTCAACCGGGGCGACACGCTCACCCAGTTGCGGACTCGTCGGCTCGAGATCATGCGGGATGGCGCCCAAGCGACCGCCGAGGCGCTCAATCAAGAATTGCTGCAGTTGCAGCGGGGATCGCGCAAACAGGAAATTGCCGAGTCCGAGGCCCGCATGCATGCGGCCGAAGCGCTGTATGAATATACCAAGTCCAACATCGAGCGGATTCGGCTGGCGGAAGCCCGTGGCGGAGCAACCGCCGACGAGTTGGCCGACGCAGTAATGCGCAATCGCCAGGCGGAGCGTTTATTCGTGGCGGCCCGCAGCGCGCATGAACTGGTCGAGGAAGGCCCCCGCGAGGAAGAGATTGCCAAGGCCCAGGCCGCCTTGTTGGCGCAGCAGGAAGAGGTGGCCCGCATCGAAGACGAGATTGCCCGGCACACGATCGTGGCCCCCTTCGACGGGTATATCAGCGCCGAGCATACCGAGATCGGCGAATGGGTTCGTCAGGGCGATCCGGTGGCCGAGGTCATCGAAGTGGACGAAGTCGACGTGCAGGTGGTGGTTTTTGAAAAGTACATCAACGCGGTTCGAATCGGCGCTCCGGCCAGCGTGCGGGTAGCTGGTCTCGAAGGGCGAACCCTGGAGGGACGTGTCGCGTCGATCATCCCGCAGGCCGATCTGCAGTCGCGCAGTTTTCCGGTGAAAATTCGGCTCCGCAATGAAATTACCGAACACGGCCCGCTGCTGAAGTCGGGGATGTTCGCCAACGTTCAATTGGGCGTAGGGGGGCGCGGCAGCGAGGTGCTGGTGCCCAAGGACGCGCTGGTGCTCGGCGGCCAGTCGCCGGTGGTCTACGTGGTCGATCCATCGTCCGACGGCGGCGGCAATGCTCGTCCGGTGCCCGTGCAGACCGGTCTGGAAAGCGACGGCCATGTGATGGTTACCGGCGATGTCAGCGAGGGAGACCTGGTCGTGATTCGCGGCAACGAGCGTTTGCAGCAAGGTGGGCCGGTCGTGATTGCCGAACGGCGCGAGCAGTAGCGTCGCAGATTGCCACACGGCATAACAGGAACGAAATCCATGAATCTTATCGACGCATTTGTCCACAATCCGGTCAAGGTCGCCGTCGGCGTGCTGCTGTTGATTCTGTTTGGATTCATCGGCTTGTTGCGGATGCCCATGCAACTGACGCCCGAAGTGGAAATCCCCACGCTCACCATCCAGACGAATTGGCCGGGAGCGACGCCGCAAGAGGTCGAGACGGAGATCATCCTGGAGCAAGAGGAGCAGTTGAACAGCGTCGAGGGGGTCACCAAGATGACCTCCGAGGCGAAAGACAGCCAAGGCGAGGTGAAGCTGGAGTTCCAGGTCGGCACCGATATGGACCAAGCCCTGGTCAAGGTCAACGCCCGGCTGAATCAAGTTCGCGAGTATCCGGTTGACGCCAAGCAGCCGGTGATCAGCACGTCGAGTTCGTCCGATTCGCCGATCGCGTGGTTCATCCTTTCGCCCAAGCCGCCGACGGTCGAGGAGTATCAGGAGTACGAAAAGCGATTTCCGCAACTCGCCGATCAACTACAGCGAGTGCGCAACAGCCGCAGCAGCGGGCTGGCCATGCTGCGGCTGCGCCGCATGGCGGCCAAGCATCCGGAAGTCGAACCGCTCCTCCCGACGGTCGACGTGGCCAAGATGCGGCGGTTCGCCGAGGACTTCATCGAAGCGGAGTTCGAGCGGGTGCCCGGCGTGTCGAACTCCAACGTGATAGGCGGCGAGGAAGAAGAGTTGCAAGTGGTGGTCGATCCCGACAAGCTGGCCGCCCGCGGCTTGACGATCGCCAACGTCCGCGACGCGCTGAGCCTTGAAAACAAGGACACCTCCGGCGGCGACATCTGGGAGGGGAAGCGCCGCTGGGTCGTTCGCACGCTCGGCAAATACACCACTCAGGAGCAGGTGGCCAACACGATCATCGCCCATCGCAACGGCGCGCCGGTCTATATCAGGCACGTCGGCGAGGTGCGCCTGGGATACAAGAAGCCCGACAGCGTGGTACGGCGGTTCGGCACCGATTGCATCGCGGTCAACGTACTCCGCACGACCGGCGCCAATGTGCTCGACGTGATGGACGGCCTGCGCGAGAAAAATCGCGAACTGAACGCCAGCTTGCTGCCGGCCAACGGCGTGGAACTGACGCAGGTGTACGACGAGACCGACTACA
This sequence comes from Pirellulales bacterium, assembly GCA_040878585.1. Lineage (GTDB taxonomy): Bacteria > Planctomycetota > Planctomycetia > Pirellulales > UBA7805 > JBBDLY01. Next base: position 2,461 of record JBBDLY010000406.1, on the reverse strand, counting down.
TTTATTCGGCGGTCGGACTGGTGCGGTCGAACATCTTCCTCGGCGGCGTGCTGACGATCGCCGTGTTGCTAGTCTACCTCCGCAGCGGACGTTCGACGTTGGTGATCGCCTTGGCGATTCCCGTCAGCTTGATTGGCACGTTCCTGATGCTCAACTTGATGGGACGCTCGCTGAATGTGATCTCGCTGGCCGGACTGGCGTTCGCCGTGGGCATGTTGGTCGACAACGCGGTAGTCGTACTGGAGAATATCTATCGCCACTGGCAGATGGGCAAGCATCCGTTTCATGCCGCGGTCAAGGGGACCCAGGAAGTGTGGGGCGCGGTGATCGCATCCACTTTGACCACGCTGGCGGTGTTCCTACCGGTGCTGTTCATCGAGCAGGAAGCGGGCCAGTTGTTCCGCGATATCGCACTGGCCATCAGTTCGGCCGTGGGGCTGTCGCTGATCGTTTCGGTGACGGTGATTCCGGTGGCCGCCTCGCGCATTCTCCGCACCCGGAGCGAGGACGAACGCGCCGCCCACGAGGCTGCGCATGCCGAGAGTGAACTGCGGCGGGAAACTCCGCACATCAACCGCCTCCGCTCCACGACGCACCACGACGCCGCTCCGGACGACGGGAACACCAACGGCAACGGCCAGCCAGGCCATGGCGAGCAACAACAGCCCCCAGTCACCGCGGAGCCTGCCGAGGAGCGCAACGTCGAAGCCGCGAAACGCTCGAAAGCGAAGCCGCGCAGACGGGTCAAGTCGCTAGGCCCCATCGGTCGCGGCTTCGATCGGGTCGGCAACACGTTTATCGAAGGGGTCGTGGGCATCAACACCTGGTTGCTGCGGGGCACGATTCGCCGCATTGTTCTGGTCGTGTTGCTGCTGGCGTTGGCGGTCGGCGGCACGATCTGGATGGCCCCGCCGCCGGAGTATCTACCGAACGGCAATCGCAATCTGGCAATCGGTCTGGTATTGCCTCCGCCCGGCTACAACCTGCCGGAACTGCTGGGCATGGGAGAACGCCTGGAGACGGCGATGAAGCCGTACTGGGACGTCGATCCCGATTCTCCCGAGGCGCAGGATCTCGATTTTCCCGTGATCGAGGACTTCTTCTTTGTCGCTCGCAACCGGCAAGTGTTTCTCGGCGCACGGGCGCACGATCCGCTCCGCAGCGGCGAGTTGCCGCCGTTGATCATGAACGTGGGAAAGGAGCTCGAGGGCACGATCGTGGTCGCCTTTCAGACCAGTTTGTTCAGTCGCGGCTTGGCGGCCGGCAAGACGGTCGACGTGGAATTCACCGGACCGGAATTGGAGAAGCTGGTGATGCTGGGCGGCATGACCATGGGCAAGCTAGGCGAGACATTCGACGCCACTCGTGGCGAAGTCGCCTCAATGCGGCCCGTGCCGAGCTTGGATCTCTCGAATCCCGAGTTGCACGTCAACGCCAAGCCGGAACACGCCAAGGACATGGGCGTCAGCCGCACCGATCTCGGCTACACGGTCAATGCGCTGGTCGACGGCGCTTATGCCAGCGACTACTACTTGGGTGGCGATAAGATCGATCTCACCTTAATGGGTTCTGGCGAATTCCTCAGCCGAACGCAGGATTTGCGAGCCTTGCCGATCTCTACGCCCAGCGGACAGCAAGTCCCCTTGGCGGCCTTGGCGGACATCACGATGTCGAGCGGTCCGGAACAGATCAATCACCTCGAGCGGCAACGGGCGGTAACCATTGAGTTCGCCCCAGGGCCAGGTATGACGTTGGGTGAAGCGGTCGATCGGATCAACGAAAAGATTGTGCTGCCAATGCGTGCAAACGGCATATTGGAAGGGGGCTACCGCGTGTCGCTCGGCGGCACCGCCGATAAGCTAGCCGAGACTTGGGATGCGCTGAAGTGGAATCTGGTGCTGGCGCTGTTGATTACCTACTTGCTGATGGCCGCGCTGTTCGAGTCTTGGCTCTATCCGTTTGTGATCATTTTGTCGGTGCCGCTGGGCGCCGTCGGCGGAATCGCCGCGCTGGCGTTGTTGAACCTGTTTGTGCTGCAACCGCTCGACATCCTCACCATGCTCGGCTTTGTGATCTTGATCGGGACCGTGGTCAACAATCCGATTCTGATTGTCCATCAGGCGCTCAACCACATGCGCGAGGACGGCATGACTCCCTCGGTCGCGATTGCCGAGAGCGTTCGCGGGCGTATTCGGCCCATTTTCATGACTACCAGCACGACCGTGCTGGGATTGCTGCCGCTGGTGATCATGCCCGGCGCCGGCAGCGAGTTGTATCGCGGCCTCGGCGCCGTGGTGCTCGGCGGTTTGATCGTGTCGACCATCTTCACGCTGTTTCTGGTGCCGACGCTGTTCAGCCTGTTCATGGACGTCAAGGCGTTTCTGGTTCGCGTGCTGCGAATGGGCGATCGCGACGAAACAAGGCGACGGAAGCCGCCGGTAATCGAACCGCGCCCACAGCC
>JBBDLY010000405.1:0-2574 GCA_040878585.1 Pirellulales bacterium | reverse complement strand
CCCTTTAATCAAGACGAATTCGCTACCTGGATCCAATAACCTAGCCGTCCCCCTGCCCTTCCCTTTCGCGTGGAGCATGAACATGTTCGATCCCACTTCCAAGCCGCTCGCGGCACTGCATGCCGATTGTGGTTGTGATGCACGGCCGCAGTCCGTTGGCCTCAGCCGTCGCAAGTTTCTCGGCGCCACGGCGGGCGTCGCCGCCGCCGGCGCCTTGGCCGCGCCGTTGCGGATCGAAGCCGCACCGAATACGCCCGCCAAGAAGACCGAACCGCAGCGTACGGAGACCGTGGTCAAAACTTTATTCGATTCGCTGACCGAGAAGCAACGCCAGGAGATCTGCTTCGGTTGGGACCATCAAGACCCGCGGCGGGGTCTGCTGCGAACCTTCGTGGCCAACAACTGGAACATTACCAAGCCGGAGATCGTGGGCGACTTTTATACCGACGACCAGCGGACGATGATACGCGAGATCTACGAGGGCCTGATCCACCCCGATTGGCACGAGCGTTACGACAAGCATCTGCAGGACGACGCCGGTGGCTGGGGACGTCATCAGTCGATCGCCATCTTCGGCACGCCTGGCGAAGACAAGTTCAAGCTGGTAATGACCGGCCGGCACATGACGCTCCGGTGCGACGGAGACAGTGAAAAGCACGTCGCCTTCGGCGGGCCAATCTTCTACGGACATGCCGCCGAGGGGTTTAACGAATCGAAAGACCATCGCGGCAATGTCTTCTGGCCGCAGGCGCTGGCCGCCAACAAGCTGTACCAGATGCTCGATGGCAAGCAGCAGAAGCTGGCGCTGGTCGAAAAATCGCCGCGCCGCGAAAGCAGCGTCGAGTTCCAAGGCGCTGAGGGCAAGCTGGCCGGCATTCCAGTTACCGAGATGTCCGCCGATCAACGCGATCACCTGCAACAAGTGTTGCAAGTGCTGGTCGAGCCGTTCCGCCAAGATGACCGCGACGAGGTGGTGCAATGCCTGGCGGCCCAAGGCGGCTTGGACAAGTGCGCATTGGCTTTTTACGCGGATCGCGACATCGGCGGCGACGGCGTGTGGGACAACTGGCGGCTGGAGGGGCCGTCGTTTGTGTGGTGGTTCCGCGGCTCGCCGCACGTTCACGTCTGGGTCAACATCGCCGACGACCCCAGCGTGAAGTTGAACGCATAGTGGTCTAACTTTTAGTAACGGAAGAACTTCGTGTTCCACCCGTGTTCCATTCCTCGCTTGTTGTCCGCAGCCATCGTTTCCTTGGTCTGCCTGGTCGGATATGCGCCGGCGCAGGAACCGGACGGGACCGACGTGGCCGCGGTTCATCAATGGCCGATGGAGCGGGTGCGGTTGCTCGACGGTCGCGAGTTTTTCGGACTGGTGCGGCGGCAAGACAAGTTCATCCTGGAACTGGTCGAAGTCCACCGCCCGCCCGGCAAGGGGATGCATCTGCTGGTCCGCCCGATCGATCAGGACGACGTCTTCTTGGTCGAGCGGCTTGACGACCAGGAGCGGCAATTCCTGGCCGCCAAGATCGACGAGTTCCGCGAACGCACCCGCGTGATGGCGGCCCTGCTAGGAAGCGTGCGGCTGGCGCGACTCGGTTCCGAAGAGCGGCGGTTTTGGCGGTACGATGGGCCGTGGTTTCAGCTCGACAGCACGGCCGACGAGGAAACGACGCGGCGGGCCGTGGTGCGGGTCGAACAAGTGTTCGCCGGCTATCGCGCGCTGTTGCATCCGCGTCGAGAACCGCGCACGCCGCTGCGGATCGTGCTACTGGGCACCATGGATGAGTATCGCGAATTGGCGGAACGGAAACTGGCGATCAACATTAAGAATCCGGCATTCTATTTGCCGAACGAAAATCTAATTATCGCCGGCAGCGACCTGGCCCGTTTTTCAAGCGAGTGGAAGCGGACGCAGAAATATCACGAGCAGGTGCTGGCCCGACAGAAGCAGCGGAACGAAGAGGTCTCAGCGCGGCTGGCCGACCTGGGCCGACAGTTGGCCGAGGCAGGCGTGCCCGACAACAAGCGCAAGCAAGTATTGCGGGCGGCCCAGGTGCAGGCGGCGGACGAACTAAAGCGCCTGCAGCGCGAGGTCGCCACCGCCGAACGAAAGAACCAGACGCTGTTCGACGAGTTGTCCGCCGCGATGTTCGTGCGACTGGCTCACGAGTCGTTTCACGCCTACCTGCAAAATTACGTCTACGACGAGCCGGAACACGACGTGCCGCGATGGCTCAACGAGGGGCTGGCCCAGGTGTTCGAGGCGGGCGTCGTCGAGGCGGGCGCTTTGCGGCTGGACGCTCCCAATGCAGGCGCCTTGTCTGCACTGAAGGCAGACCTGGCCGCCGGCGAGCCGCTGTCGCTAATCGAGTTGCTTCGTTCGCCAGACGCGGCCTTCCTGGCCGGGCATGTCGGCGGCGTCGACGCCGCCAATCAACGCTACTTCTATTCGTGGGGACTGGCCCATTACCTGACATTCGAGGCGCACATGCTGGGAAGCGAACGGCTCGACGCCTACGTACTGCGCTCGTCGCAAGCAACCGATCCGATAGCGGCCTTCGAACAACTCGTCGG
>JBBDLY010000404.1:0-2588 GCA_040878585.1 Pirellulales bacterium | reverse complement strand
TCGGAATCAGCGGCAAGACGATGAAGTACCCGATCACTCCGCCGGCGAAGACCTGACTGGCGATCGGCAGCCCCACGATCAGGCCGACAGCAATCAAGGCGGGCGAGATCGACATGCCGAACGCGTAGACATGTCCGGCCCGCTCCGTCGCCCAGGCGATGTTTTCCTTGATCAGGCCGAGCGACTTCGTGGCGAGCTTAAATAATCCACCCACCAGCAGCGCGCCGAGGATCAACGCCAGCCCGCCGGTGGAAGCTTCCACCTCGTCCTCGTCGTGTTGCGAGTGGGCGCCGGCCCGCAGCACTTCGGCGCAGGCGACTCCCTCCGGATAAGGCAGTTCGGGACTATTGGCAATGAACACTTTGCGCATCGGAATCATGAACAGAATGCCGAGCAAACCTCCGGCTAGTGAAACCGCGGCGGTGGTCCAGAAATCGAACTGCTGCCAGTAGCCAATCATCACCAGTGCAGGCAGCGTGAAGATAACGCCGGCGGCCAGCGACTCGCCAGCCGAAGCGCCCGTCTGCACCATGTTCGCTTCCAATACATTGCGTCGGCGCAGTGCGGCCAGGATGCCCATGGCAACCACGGCGGCGGGGATCGACGCCGAGACGGTCATGCCCGCTTTCAGCCCGAGATAGACGTTTGCGGCCCCCATCACCACGGCCAAACCGGCGCCCAGCACGATGGCCAGTAGTGTCAGTTCGCGTCGCTTGGGTTTCATGCTTGCACTCGCTGATACTGGAGGGAAGAAATTTTTCGCGGAAACTTTTGGATGGTGACCGCGTAACTCAATAGGCACGCCTAGCGGCGAGTCGCCGAATCCGCCACATACAGCGGTGCATCGGATGTGAATGTAACTAAGCGCCCGGAATCGCACAACTTATCGAGCGGGCCAAAGTACCGCGCCGGTAGAATTTCCGGCTTAAAGTACCTCTAATCCCAGGAGTTTCTTGACAGCGGCCGTTTAGCAGGCTTTACTAAATGGGGTAACGGCCTTCCCACCTGCCCCACCGATACGCGCCGAGGACGCCGTATCCCACCTGCCGTTATGGGCACACCGAAGAATCACGAATCAGGAGAGACAACCAGTATGAAGAACCGCAACTTAATTTTACTATTCGGCGGCGCGGTCGCCGGAGTAGTTTGTTTGGGCGTCCAGCCGGCCGCGGCGATTGCGCCGTTTCGGGCTGAATTCGAGGAACTCTACATTGTCGAAGAGGGCGGCACGCCAGAACAGCAAAAGCTGGCCGAACTCTACAACGACAACGCCAAGGGCAAATGCTGGACCTGCCACGCCAACATGAAGGAACTTGGCTACGACACCGCCTACGGCAAGTTGGTCCGCAACAGCTATGGCCGAGCGTTGTCGCAGTTCTTGGACAAGGAGAACTTCGGAGTCGATCGCCGGCGGCAAGAACCGGAGGCGGCCAAGGCCGAGATCCAAGAAGCGATGAAGAAAGTCGCCGAGATGAAGGTCAACCCGGAAGATCCCGATTCGCCCACCTTTGGCGAACTGATGAGTAAGGGAGAACTCCCCGGCGACGGCAAGCCCGATGCCGAAGACCTGGAAGCGGCCACCAAGAAGTTGAAGGAAGAAGGCAAGCTGTAGACGCTTCTTCCTTCCATTGTCAATAAGCATTAGGCTGGGTTCCTCGGAACCCGGCCTTTTGTTTGCGCGACGATCATGAACTCGGAACCACAACTCGACGGCTCGCTTAACTTCGTCGTCGACGAAGCGGAGGCCGGCGCGCGGCTGGATCTATTCCTCGCCGGCAAACTACCGCAGTTCAGCCGATCCCAGTTGCGACGGGTGATCAACGCCACCGGCGCCAAGGTCGGCGGCGAACGGGCGAAGGCTTCGCACAAGTTGCGCAGCGGCGAAGTGGTGTCGTTCGTCCCCGGCGAGCCGCCCCGCGAGGCGCCCACAGCGGAGGAAATTCCCCTTACCATTCTCTACGAAGACGACGATCTGGCGGTGGTCGACAAGCCGCCGAACATGGTCGTGCATCCGGCCAAGGGGCATTGGGCCGGCACGCTCACCGGCGCGCTGCAGTTCCATTTTAATCAGCTCAGCGGCGTCGGCGGCGTCACGCGGCCGGGCATCGTACATCGGCTCGATCGCGACACCAGCGGGGTCATCCTGGTCGCCAAGAACGACGCGGCGCACCTCAAGCTGGCCGCTCAGTTCGAGGCGCGTAGCGTGGAGAAGCAATACTTCGCGATTGTCGCAGGACGTCTCGATCGCGATCGAGACGTGATCGAGGAACCGATTGGTCCGCATCCGTATCAGCGCGAGAAAATGGCCATCCGCCGCGAGCATCGCGACGCCCGCGACGCCAGCACCTTCTATGAAGTAGCGGAACGCTTTGCCGGCTTTACGGCGGTCCACCTGCGTCCGCGGACAGGGCGCACGCATCAAATCCGCGTCCATCTGGCCCATATCGGCGCAGCGGTGCTGTGCGACAAGATGTACGGCGGCCGATCGCGAATCACCCGCGGCGAACTGCTGGGAACCGACGACGACGAACTGCTGCTGGACCGGCAAGCCTTGCACGCAGTTCGACTGAAGCTGCGGCATCCCACCA
>JBBDLY010000403.1:0-2604 GCA_040878585.1 Pirellulales bacterium | reverse complement strand
GGCGGATTTCCACTTTATGTCGGTCAGTTTTCGTTCGCCGTCGGGTCCGACCAGACGCGGTTCGGCCCAGTTGGCCCAGTCGCAGCTAAAACCGTCGCCGGCGTCGGTTACGACCAGATACAGCTCCTTGGCTCCGCGAATATCGACGTCGATCGCCACGCCGGCGGTGGTTTGTTCGCTGACCGTCTTGCTTTGAAAGATCGGCTTGGGGGCGGCCGATGCGGCATGACAGTACAAAGAAGTCGTAAGCACAACGAGAACGGTAATTGCAAAACGCATATGGGTGATCCTGGGCTGCGCGAAACGGACGCATGCTGGGCGCCATCGTTTCACTGCTTTTTTTCCGGGCTTGATTGGGTGTATACGCGGCAGGGTCGTTCACGACCCTTTCCCGCGCCAGCGGTCGTAGCCCCGTGCTTTTAGCACGGGGTAGCTGGGCACAACCATCCCGCGGCCGAGCAATTCGGCTGGTGTACCCGCAGCGTGCTGCCGAGGCCGCCATTGGCTGCGGCTCGCCTCGGTGTGTTGCGGCCTCGGCAACGCGTCGCGGAAATTCGCGATTTCTGCTCGGCCGCAGTCGTTGCTTGCCGTCGAAAACCCCGTGCTCAAGCACGGGGCTATGACCGCTTCGCGGAGAAGGCTCGTAAACGAGCCTGACCTACATCCGGGCATGACGTGCCTCCTCGACCTACCTGGAACAAAACGCCTTGAAATCCTGGCAACAAAAGACTTCGATTTTGCGCAGCCCAGAGTGATCCTAATTCTTGGCGATGCTGATTTACTTGTTCCAATTGTCAAGCTTGGCTTGAATTTCCTGCTTTTGGAAGTTCTTCGGCGTTTCGTAGTCTTGGTTGGCGATCAGATCGTCGGCGGTCACGCCGGGGCCGATCACGCCTTCTTCCGGAACCTCGGCGCCGGCGGTCCAGGTGATCGCGTTGAGCACGACCTTGCGAAACTGATCGTGGCCCCAGTTCCAGTGGAAGTGGCCGCCGGTGAACCCGAAGCCTCGCTGGCCATTTTCACGCTCCGAGACCCAAGCCATATGCTGCGGCTCGCCATTGGCGACCGCCTCGCGAACATGCGGATTGCCACTATGCGCCCCGTCGCCGCGCGAGAGCGTGCTATCGGGCGGCAGTGCGGTGAGGATCGGCGTGACGCCTTTCATCTCCGGACGAAATCGCATGTGATAGTACCACTCGTCGAGAATCTCGAAAGGCTCGACGCCGTAGGCGACCGGATGGTCGGGCAGTTCGGCGTACTTGGCGGTCCAGTGCGGATTAACCGACCAGTGCGGCTCGAAGTAGCCCCCCATCCACTTCACAAAATGCTCGCCCGGCTCTCCCTTGGTGGTCTCGACGCCGTAATGCAAGGCGACGACTCCCACGCCCCGCTCGGCCAGCTTGTCGATCTCGTCCAGCTTCTTATTAAACGGATGCCTTCCGCCGCCGTCGGTGTAGGTGACGATGGCGTTGGCGTTGTCGAAGGCGGTCGGATCGTTGGGCCAGCCGCCGGTGTAGACGGTGGCAAGCACGTTGGCGTTGCTGTTGTTTAAGGCGTTGGCCAGCAGCAGGCAGCCGGCATTGTGCTCGTGCGAACCGAAGCCGTGACTGGGACGGCCAGCCAGGAACACCACCTTCTTGCGACCGTCGGCCAGCGGCAGGCGCTTCAGCTTGATGTCCTTGAACTGCACCAACATCGGCGGGCCGGCGTGCAACTGCAGTGCTAGAATGCCCTTGAATTTGGCCTTGTCGGTCTGCCCGTCAATGAACTCCGACATCTTCTCGCCATTGATGTAATGGGTAAGATGATTGCCCTGGGCGACGATGCGATAGTCGTTCCACTCGCCCGGCTTGATGGCCTTTTGCAATTCGGCGGACTCGGCGAACTTCTCGGCGGACTTCTTGCCTTCGGCGTCGATCGTCACCTTCTGGCCGCGCTGAGCAAGGATGCCGCGGCCGCGCTCCTCGTACAGAATGCCGGAATAGGTCTTGCCCGACTCGAAGTCGGCCTGGTAGCCGCCGACGCGCCACTTGTTCGATTCCTCGCTGCGATACTGAATGCCGGAGTTGCCTCCCTCCATCCTGTATTTCAACTGCAACTCGAAGTCGTCCAGTTCTCCTTCGCGCCACACGATGAACGTGTTGCCTTGCGTGGGATTCTCGGCGGTGGTCTGCCCGGTGATCGCTCCGTCGCGGACGCTCCAGAACTTGGGATCGCCGTCCCAGCCGTTGAGATCCTTGCCGTTGAAAATTTCAACAAAATCGGCTTCAGCGGCGTTCTCCTCAGCCGACATGGGCGCCGAGACGAGCAACAGACCGGCCAACATAAGGCACGACATCGCTACCGATGCTAACTTCTTCATGGTTGTGTTCTCCAAAGTGCGAGGTGGGGTTGAGGTCGGATTGCGGCGGGCGTGCGCCTCGCCGACCAGTCTATGGGACCGACGCATAGCAGGTGGGCTTCGTTATGCGAGACGGCGGGCCGACGCATTAGTATGACGTATCCGCTGGGCACTTTCAAACTTTTCCAGCCATATTTTCTGGCGACGCCTAGCCCGGATTATTCATGGAGATCGTCGCGAGAGGACGCAAGTGGCGTCGTGGC
>JBBDLY010000402.1:12408-16294 GCA_040878585.1 Pirellulales bacterium | reverse complement strand
GCTAGCGATGTGCCATCCATCAGCTATGTCCTTCGTCTAAAATTGGAACTACTGAAGTTCAGCGCCACCGCGCGGCGCTGCCGTTGACGGTGAACTAGTAGCCGTAACACTTGCAATATAGAAGCTTTAGGCGGATTCGGTCAAGGTGATCTGCCGACTGCCTACCGCTAGGGCCGTTTGACAGGTACCATCGGAGGTTTGCATACCATTCGGCAAGGACGCGTAATGGCTCGCCACAGCGATTTGAATCCGCCGCAGCTCGAAGCGGTCGCCACGCTCGCCGGACCGATGCTGGTGCTGGCCGGCGCCGGTACCGGCAAGACCCGGGTGGTTACCTATCGCATCGCCGAGCTGATCCGCCGCAAAACCAAGCCCGAACGCATTCTGGCGGTCACCTTCACCAATAAGGCGGCCAAGGAGATGCAGCAGCGGTCCGCCGCCTTGCTCGGCAAGCGGCTGAAGGCCAAGCCCGAGATCAGCACATTCCACTCGCTCTGCGTTCGCGTTCTGCGGCGACATATCGACCGGCTGGGGTATCCGAAGAATTTTCCGATTTACGATCGGGGCGACCAGGAGAGCATCGCGAGGCAGGTGCTGCGAGAGATTCGCGTGCCGAGCGACTCACTCAAGCCGTGCGACTTGCTCTATTTTATCGGCAATTGGAAGTCGCGCAGCGTGCGGCCGGACGAAGCCCAGTTGCACGCCGGCAGCGACAAGGAGCATCTGGCGGCGGCCGGTTACCGGCGGTATCAAAAGGCGCTCAAACAAGCGGGGGCGGTCGACTTCGACGACCTGTTGCTCTGCACCGAAGAGCTGCTGGCCCGATTCGTCGACGTCCGCCGGGCCGAGGCGGGCCGCTTCGATCACCTGCTTGTCGACGAGTACCAGGACACCAACGGCAGCCAGTACCGCATCGTCAAGGCGCTGGCCGCCGGGCATCGCAACCTGTGCGTGGTTGGCGACGACGATCAGTCGATCTATGGCTGGCGGGGAGCCGAGGTAGCGCACATCCTGCGATTCAAGGTCGACTGGCCCGAGGCGAAGGTCGTCCGTCTGGAAGACAATTATCGCTCTTGCGCACCGATCCTGGAATTCGCCAACACGCTGATCGCCTTCAATAAAACGCGTCACGGAAAAGTGCTACGGGCGTATCGTGACGGCGGGGCCAAACCGCGCATCTCGCAATTTCCCGACGAGGAACAAGAAGCCGAGCAAGTCGTCAACGATATCAAACTGCGGGCCGAAGAGCTGAATCTCACCTACGACCAATTCGCAATCTTGTTTCGCACCAACGAGCAACCGCGACCCTTCGAGCAGGCGCTGCGGAAGGCGAAGGTGCCGTACGTGCTGGTCGGCGGGATGTCGTTCTTCGACCGCCGCGAAATCCGCGACGTGTTGGCCTACGTCAAGTTACTGGCCAGCGAAGACGACGATGTGCCGTTGCGGCGGATCATCAACACGCCGGCCCGCGGCATCGGCGGCGGCGCGGTCAAGAAACTGATTGCCGCGGCGCTCGACCGCGGCCAGCCGATGTGGGCGGTGCTCAGCAATCCCGCGGCGCTGGCCGCCGTGCCGCCGGCGGCGCGCGAGGGCGCCGCCAAGCTGCATCAGTCGATTCAGCACGGCAAGCGACGGCTGGCCCAAGGCGACCCGCTGGCCGCCACCCTGACCGCCTTGCTACATGAGATCAACTACAAGGCGGAGATCCTGCGGCAGTATCCCGACGTGCAGGAGCAGGAAAGCCGTTGGGCGTCGGTGGAAGAAATCGTCAACAGCGCCGCCGGCTACGAACAGCGGACCAAGAAGCCCACGGTGCAAGGGTTCCTCGACGATATCGCCCTAAGCGGTCGTGAGGATCAGAACGAGAAGGAGAAGCAACTCAATCGCAACGCCGTCGCCCTGATGACGCTGCACGCGGCCAAGGGGTTGGAGTTTCCGCACGTTTACCTGGTCGGCATGGAAGAGGGGCTGCTGCCGCACCATCGCTCGATCACCGCCGATTTGAACGAAGTCAACAGCGAGGCAATCGATGAAGAGCGCCGGCTGTGCTACGTCGGCGTCACCCGGGCGCAAGATCGGCTGTCGCTGTCGCTGTCGCTGACAAGAATGAAGTGGGGCAAACCCCGCGATTCGATCCCCAGCCGGTTTCTCTATGAGATGACCGGCAAGGCGGATCACCCCAACGCGGCAGCCGCCCGAGCCGGGAGAAGGCCGGTCAAGAAGCGGGCATAGTCGCGATTCGAGACCTTTCTTGCCAGTAAACGTAGAGGCGGGACCGATTTTCAGTGTGCCGCTTAATTTTTCAGCCTGATTTTTTCGTCGAACCGATCGATGAACGCTTTGCATAACTATTTCGATCGATTATGATTCAGCGTCTACATGGCAGGCACTGCTTTTCCGCAACGGCAGTATCAATAACGGAGTATTTTGGTATGGCGACCAGGGCTCAGCGGCAGCGTAAGCGAAAAGAAAAAAAGGAACAGCAGCGACGGAAGAAGCAGGCCGAACAGGCCAAGCGCGCCCGCGGTCGCGAAAGCCAATGGCGCAACGCCGCCAATACGCTCAAGAGCCTCTCGCGCCATCAGCAGCGGATGGCCCAGCAGAACCCCCGGGCATTTGAAGGCGAACTGCCGGAGGACGTGGCCGTTTTCGATGACGCTGCTTTGGAATCGCTATCGCCGGAACATGCCGAACATGTGACCGCCGTACGTAAAGCGCTGGAGCACGCCTGTGGATTGCGCGCCGACGAGGCCCGCAAGTGCGTCGCCGACGTTCCGCGGAGCAGTCCTTTAAGCGAGTGGCGGCTCTTTATTCGGGGGCTTTCGTCGTGGTTGGCCGACGACACGTCGGCCGCTGGCGAAGCCTTCAGCCGGCTCGACTTCCAGCGCCGCCCCGGCCGCGTCGCCGTGAGCCTGATGACCTCGTTGCGGACGGACCTCGAAGGATTCACCGTCGAGAATGCGCACTCGGCAACAGGCGACGACGAACCGGCGCGGTGGTCTACTCGGTTGGACGAGCGCCTGCTCTATCACGGCAAACTCCTGCGGCGGGTTCGCTTTGAGCGGCCGGCCGTGCGGATCGCCGAGGCAGGCACGCGGGTGCCGGAAGAAGACCGCGACCTCAAGCTTGGCCCGCGGAAAATTGACTGGCTGAAGCAATTCGTCCGCGAATACCGCGATACGGAACCACATCTGGTTGGAGAACTGGAGCAGACCGCCCTGGCCCGCGCGTACCATCAATCTTATTCCGACCTGTTCGAGCAAGCTGCCGCCGCGCTCAGCGGGCCGCGACACGACCGGCGGAATCTGCTACTGCGGTTCTTCTATTATTATCAGTTTCGCGACGGTGATCGCAAGGCGGACGGCTATTTGCAGAAGTACCTTAAAGATTACCTCCCCAACAACGAGGAACTTCCCCAACCGCTGCGAAGTGCAATCGCCAGCCAAATTCACTTCAACGAGGCCATGGAGTTACTCAATCCGGGGAAAGCGTCGCCGTTTGACTTCTGGTCCGCCCCGGCCGAAAACAGCAGCGCGATCCGCCAGGAGTTAGAGGCGGCGGTAAAATGTTATCCGGCCAACCGCGGCGTCTACCAGGAGCATGCCGACTGGTTGACAGGCAAGCTCAACGACGAGCGGCTGAAGAAGTCGAACCGCAAGCCGCTGGAGGTCCAACTGGCCAAGGTAATGACCAACTGGGCCAAGGCGCTGCCAGACGACGTGCGGCCTCGGCTGTGGCTGGTCGACTACCTGTTGGAGAACGAGCAGACCAAGGAGGCGGAGCCGCACGTGAAGTGGCTGGCCGGCGCGCGGCACGACGACCCGCGAGTCAAAGCCGCGCCGTGGAAGTGGCAACTGCTCGAAGCGATGCGACTCTGCCGCCGCAA
>JBBDLY010000402.1:0-12308 GCA_040878585.1 Pirellulales bacterium | reverse complement strand
CTAAAGCCATTGCGAGCGCCGGTCGACGCGGCGGTCAAACGAGCGAAGAGCATGGCGCTCGACGATTTGCTCGTTGCCGGCCAGTTCTTTTGGGATCTGCACCGCACGCAACTCGTTTATCCAGCCTATCGTATGCACGGCGGTAAGTTGGCCAAGGAACTGTGGCGTCGATTCGGTGACAAGCCCAAGCTGCTTGTCGAGCGAGCGGAGGATGAGCGCATCCACGCCGGACTCTTGTGGTGTTCGGCCCACCGCTTCTTCAGCGACGGCTACGAGATAAAACCGCCGCTGGGTTATCGAAATCCCAAGGTCGCCAAGCATCCGATGTTCGCCGCGGCCCGGCTCAACGCGTTCCTGAAATTGCAGCGCCATTGGCGATGCGAGGAGCACGCCGCGGTGGCCGAAACAGTGCGCGAGGCGGCATCCACACAGCGCGACGCTTACTACCGCTATTGGTTCGCCGCCTTGGCCGAGGAGTTCGACCAAGTCAGGGACCGGCAAAACCCGCGAGGCTTCGGTTCCTTCGCCGATATATTCGGAACGATGGGCTTCGGTTCGGACGACGACAACAGGGAAGACTTCGACGATGACGACAGTGAGCATGACGGGTTGGCCGACGAAATTTTCGAGGCGCTGGGCTTCGATCCCGACTGCGATTGCGAAAGTTGCCAGGCCGCGAAGCGGGCGTACGATGCGGCGGGCCATTCGAGGCCCCGCTAGCTGCGAATCATTTGGAGATTAATCATGGAGAACGCCGGCACCGCCGATCCGTTTCAAGTTCTCGGCATCTCACCAGACGCCGATGAGGAGCAGGTTCGCGCCCGCTACTTGGATCTGGTCAAACAGTATCCGCCGGATCGCAACCCGGAGGAGTTCCGCAAGATCCGTTCGGCCTTCGAGGCGGTCCGCGATCCACTGCTGATCGCCGCGCGGTTGTTGGAGCCGCCAGGCGACGAAGCGCCTCCCTGGTCCGCGGCGATCGAGGCGCAGAAACGGCTGCCGCCGCCGTTGTCGCCGGCCTTTCTGCTGAGTCTCGGCAACCGGGACGAGAATCATCGCCATACCGACGAGAAGAAAGAGAATGTTCATGAGTGATTGGCCTGCCGACCTAATGCATTTCACACGACCGTCGGCGGAGGACGAATTGCAGCCGGATGAAGCACCGCCCGACGCAGCGTCACTAGACGCAATGCCGCCAGACGCAGTGCCGCCAGACGCAGTGCCGCCAGACACAGCGCCGCCGGAGTTCGGCCTGCTCGACGTGATCGAGGCGTTCACCGCCATGAGGCACGATTGGCGCGGGCAAGTGCGGGAGAGTCGCGCGCTGAGCGAACTGGTGCAGACGGCCGCCGCGACGCTTCAAGAAATGGAGGGCAAACTGCTCGAACGCATCGATCGCCAGACGACCGACGATGCGAGGCAATTTGCCGAATTGCTGACCGAGACCGACCATCAACTCACTCGGGCGATCGACGCCGTCGAGCAGTCCGAAGCGTATCGAGCCAGTCATGAGGACGCCGACACCGAGGCGATCCAGCAGCGGTTCGACCAGATGGGGCCGCTGGCCCGCTGGTTCGCCCGGCCGTTGATGGACGTTGTCATGAAGCACCGCCCCGAATACGACCAGTCGGCCGGCCGGGCGGAAGTGGAAGGGCTGAACTTGGTGCTGGCCCGGCTCCGCCGCGGACTCAAGGAGCAAGGCGTCGAGCGGGTTGATGTGCTGGGCGAGCCGTTCGACGCCAACCTGATGAACGCCATCGGCGCCGTCGAGGCCGACGATCAAGAGTACCCCAGCGGCCACGTCGCCGAGCAGCTTGCACCCGCCTACCGCTGGCGGGGTCAATTGCTCCGCTACGCCGACGTCCGCGTAATAAAGTAGCATGGGCTTTCAGGCCCGCACCTGCAACAACCTTTTTTATCTCGCGTAAACCTAACACGGATCGACGTCACGGCAGCGGCGTTGCACCCAATTTTAGCGAAAGGAATCTGGCATGGCCAACTTGGAAGGAACAATCGTCGGCATCGACCTGGGAACCACCAACAGCGTTGTGGCGGCCGTTGTCGACGGTCAGCCGCGTGTCTTGGATGAAGAGGGTCAGAGTATCCTGCCATCGGTTGTCGCCATTGACGCCTCCGGCCGGCTGATCACCGGGGTGGTCGCCCGCAACCAGTTGGCCGCCTTTCCCGAACGAACCGTTGCCTCGATCAAACGGCGGATGGGAACCATGGACCCGGTGACGCTTGGCGATCAGTCGTTCACGCCGCCGGAAATCAGCGCCATGCTCCTCCGCCGGCTCCGCGACCGGGCGACCAAGGCGTTGGGCCAGCCGGTCACCCGCGCGGTGATCACCGTGCCGGCCTTTTTCGACGAGCATCAGCGGCAGGCCACCATCGAAGCGGGCGAGTTAGCGGGCTTGAAGGTCGAGCGGATCATCAACGAGCCGACCGCCGCGACCCTGGTTTACCACGCCGGCTCGCGCGACCGCAAGCAGATTCTGGTCTACGACTTCGGCGGCGGCACGTTCGACGTCTCGATCGTCCGCCTGGAAGACGGCGTCGTGGAGGTGCTTAGCAGCAAGGGCGATACGCATCTTGGCGGTGACGATCTCGACCGCTTATTGCTCGACCGGATCGCCGACGAGCTCCTCGACGAACACGGCCTCGACCTCCGCGAAAACATCTCAACCCGCTACCGCCTACTGCAAGCTTGCGAACAGGCCAAGATGCATCTCTCGGTCGAGGAGTCGGTGCTGATTGCCGAGGAGTTCATCGCCGAGAAAGAAGGCCAGCCGCTCAATCTGGCGACGACCATCACCCGCGGCGAGTACGAAGAGCTGATCGAACCGCTGGTCGAACGGACGATCGCCTGTGTCGATGAGGCGCTCCGCGATGCGGGGCTGAACATCCACCAGCTCGACGATCTGGTGCTGGTCGGCGGCTCCACCCGCACGCCGCTGGTCGCGCAGCGGCTTCGCGAGGAGTTCCTGCGGGAACCGAGCCGGGCGGTCGATCCCGACTTGGCGGTCGCCTTGGGGGCCGCCGTGCAAGCGGCCATGATCGACGGCGCCGCGGCCGGCCCGGTGCTCGTCGACGTGACCGGCCACACGCTCGGCATCGAGGCTTGCCAGGGGATGACTTTCACGGGACCGCAACTGGTGTACTCGCCGATCATCCACCGCAACAGCCCCTTGCCGGCTCGCTATGAACAGGCGTACTCCACGATGCATCCGGAGCAGGAGAAGGTCGAGATTCACGTCTACCAGGGGGAACACGCCGAGCTGCACCGCAACCAGTCGATCGGCAAGTTCATGCTGGACCTGCAATCAGGCGACGGCGACAAAAGCAAGATCGTGGTCCGTTTCGACCTGTCGCTCAACGGAACCCTGGAGGTGACCGCCACGCAGACGGCCACCGGCGTCAGCAAGTCGCTGTCGATCAACAACGCCTTAAGCCGCTTCCAGGCCGACGAACGGGACCGCGCCGAGGCGCGGCTGGGCGCCATGTTCGACGATTCCGAGGAACTGCTCGACGGCGACGCCTGGAAGCGGACCAGCCAATGGTCCCAACAGGAAGGCGAAGCCCCGGCGGCAACCGGGACTGCCCGCGATGCCGAGGCGGCCGCCTTGAAGTACCCGGCCGCCGCGGCCTTATTAGAGAAAGCCGAGCAGTTGAAGTCCGCGGTGGCAGGCGATGACGCCGCCGACATCACCTCGCTGTCGGCAGCACTGCGGGAGGCGATCGCCGCGGACGACGAACCGCAGGTGGTCGGCATCTGCGAGGAGCTGGACGATATCCTGTTCTATGTCCAGTGAACTAGAAATCCGCTGCCCCGCCTGCCGCGCGCGGCAGACGTTGAGGGATGCATGCCGCCGCTGCGCCGCGGACCTGCGGCTGGTGGCCCGGGCGCACCGCCGCGCAGCGTGGGTCGTTGAGCAGCGGAGGCTTGCCTACGACGGGGGAGATTTCGAGCGCGCGCAAATGCTCGCGGCAGAGTTGGAGCAACTCGCGCCGTTGCGGCTAACTGAGTCGTAATTGTCGCAAATTGCGCCGATCCGAGACTGTGCGTATCAGCGAAAAAGGAGGGATCGCCTTCACGGCGGTACTTATGCTTCCGATAATGGATATCCGGTCACCGCACGCACGATGACCGACCATGAGAAACGCCGATACCGGCAATGGAAGAAGCGATGAGCAAGAGCAAGATCCCACAAACAGATTCGATTCGAGAACTCGCTGAGTTTTGGGACGAGCATGACCTGACGGATTTCGAGGAGGAACTGGAAGTGGTCACAGAGCCGATCTTCGAACGTGAATCGGAAGTGACAATCCACCTGCCGCCGAAGGAAGTGGCGACGATCGAATATCTGGCAAAGTCTCAGGGCGTCGACTCCGCGAGCTTGATTCGCGCCTGGGTGCTCGACAGAGTCCAGGCGACTCCATAAGCGGGGAAGCAAGCCGCCCAGTATTGCAAACATGTCGACACGGATGGGCCGAATCTTTTCAAGCGAAAATATCTGCTTTCCTGTTGATTGCCTTCAGTCGTGCCGACTGCTACACTGGGGGGCATCTACTCCAGAGGTACTATGCGAGCCGCGGCGGTCTCCTCCTGTCGATCCACTATCAGGAAAAATCCCATGTCAACCCGGTCGTATCTCGGTCGCCGCTGCGCGGTGTTAAGCTTCGTCCTGTTGGTATTATGCGGGCTGGCCTGTAGCGGCGATCCCGAACCGGGGCAGCAAGCCGCCGATCCTCCGCGGCGACGCACGACTGACGACGGAGCGCAATCACATCAGCCGGTGACGGAACTCCATCGGCTGGTGGTCGACGCCTTCTACGGCAACAACCCAGTAACCTATCAGCCGGAGCCGTCAGAAGTGACCGCCGCGCGGCAACAGCAGGCGCGCGAGCGCATCAAGAGCCTCAGCGATGCGGAGATTCAACAGATCGGCAAGCTGCTGCAGCACGAGAACGGCACCGTCACAGGCTGCGCGGCGCAAGCGCTCGGCCTGCTCGGCGAGCGGGCCGCCGTCGCGGTTCCTGATCTGATCACAGCGCTCGACCTACCGGGTTCCGATCACCATCGAGCCAGATGGCACGCGATGCGCATCCTCGGCAACCTGGGCGCGCCGGCGTTGGTCGCCAAGGAGAGATTGCAACAGCAGTTGAGTCATAGCGATTCCCGCGATCGCGAAGCGGCGCAGGAAGCCCTCGCCCTCTTGACCGCTTCCGATCCGTCGAATCCCGGCGGGGCGATCCGTCCCTTGCTACTCGCCATGGCGGCGCCGGGGCATGAGAAAAAAGCGGCCGCGGCCAAACAGCTTCACGCTCGCGACAAACAAGAGTTGGCCGCCGACCTGCTCCACTTGTTGCAAGAAGATCCCAACGGCACGGTTCGCATGATGGCGGCCGGCCTGCTGGGGAATATTGCCGCCGACGATCCTTCGATCGTGCCCGCTTTGCAGCAGGGCTTGCAGGATGAGGACAACCACGTGCAGCGCAAGTCGGCCGAGTCGCTGGGCAAGATGGGTGCGGCGGCCAAGCCGGCGGTTCCCGCCATAATCGACGCGATGCAGGCCGCTGAGTCGTTCCATGTTTCCACCTATATCACCGCGCTGGGAGAGATCGGCCCCGAGGCGGCCGCCGCAGTGCCGATATTCATTGAGAACCTCAGCGGCGAGCCGTCGCCAGCCGATTTCATGCGGACCGATGCAACGATCAAGGCGCTGGGCAACATTGGCCCGGCCGCCCACGAAGCCGTGCCCGTGCTGATCGAGCGACTGCGATCCTCAGACCCGCACGACCAAAAGGATATCGCCGAGACGCTCGGCAAGATTGGTCCGGCCGCCGCCGACGCAGTTCCTATTCTGCAAAAGCTGCAAGACCATTTCGTCGTCAACGACGCAGCGGTCGAAGCCTTGCGGCGCATTCAACCCAACCAGGATCCGCTCGTTGCCGGTCCGGCCGACGACCCGGCCGAACAAGACAAGCCGGCCGACCCAGCCCAGGCGGTGGAGCGGGCCAAGCTATTCTTCACGACCTTGGAGCAGGGCGACTTGCCGGCGTTGCGGGCGATCTTAACCGTCAAGGCGCGGGCAAATTATGCGACCGGCGGCGTCGGCTCGATGACGATCACGGTGCCGGACGAGGCCGAACTGAGCTTCGGAAAGCCGCATTTCAAGGAAGACGCCGTGGCGGTGCCGGTCACAATCAAAGCGGGCGAGCTGACCGTGGCGACGCATCTGTTCCTTCGCAGCGAATTCGGCCAATGGCGGGTGTACGGCTACCGCTTCCCCGACGAAGACGGCCGCTCGATCATGATGAACCTGGAAGACAAAGAAGCCTTCATGCGCGAGTTCCTCCGCCCGCCCGGCCGGGACAACTGACGCTTGATTTCGCGGCGATACAGTTGCTCGCATCTCCGAGGCGAGAAGCGGTACTAATAACGTCTCCATCGCCAACAACACCCGAACAGCACTCTGTGCGAAGCGGCCGAGGTTGCTGGCACCGCTACTCGACTCGGAGAGTCGAGCGACTATCTTTGCAAAGGCTCGGCCATGAATCGTAAAGGCGTGGTCTGGAACTTCTACGACAGGCACGGCGAGACGCTGGTGACGCAACGAAACCGGCCGCACTGGGACCAGTCCGGTGCGCTGACGTTTGTGACATTCCGACTTGCCGACTCAATGCCCAAGGCCGTCCTTCAGCGATGGGAAGCGGAACAGCAAGAGTGGCTGGCGCGAAACGGGCTGGCACAATCCGAGCTTGCCCAGTTTGCGCTTCGCAACGACGTCTCCGAGCCGATCCGCCGACAGTTCCTTAAGTTTCGTCGACAGCGATGGCATGACAGCCTCGACGACTGTCACGGCGCCTGTGTGCTGCGGGAGCCGCGGCTGGCTCGCATCGTGGCCGATTCCCTGCTGAAGTTCGCAGGCGATCGCTACGATCTGGAGCGGTTCGTCGTGATGCCCAATCACGTCCATCTGCTCGTCCAGATGCGCCTCGGCTGGGACTTGCGGAAGCAATGTACGGGCTGGCTACGGTTTACGGGCCGAAAAATCAACGGCCTGTTGGCCCGCACAGGGGTATGCTGGCAAGCCGAGCCATTTGACCACGTCGTGCGCCACCAGAATCAGTTTCGCTATCTCCAAAAGTATATCTTCGACAACCCGACCAAGGCTAAGCTCGATCCAGACGAGTATCTCTTCTGGACCCTCCAGCATGGATTCCACCGATGTTGATGTTGCTTGTCACAGTTGCTCGACTCTCCGAGTCGAGTAGCGGTGCTTATAACGTTTCCGTTGCCAACAACATCCGAACAGCACTCTGTGCGAAGCGGCGAGGTTGTTAGCACCGCTACTCGACTCGGAGAGTCGAGCGACTGTCTTTGAGCAAATACATGCTAGTACTCGGCCGGCAGTTTGCCCAGCTTTCCACCCCGCCGCCTCTCGCCCGAAAATCGCCATTCTCTCAGACGTCCCGATGGGCTAGACTAATCGGCTAGCACGGTACTGGTATCGTGCGACCGGTGCGCGGGATTGGATTCTGCGCTGCTCAGCAAACCACGCAAGGAGGCAACCCGCATGCCTGCCCGGCCTTTTCGATTTCTGCATGCGAGCGATTTCCACCTCGAACTGCCGCTGTTCGGAGTGACCGAAGTCCCCACGCAACTGCGCGAAGTTTTTCTCGACGCCCCCTACAGCGCCGCCCGCCGCGTGTTCGACACGGCGCTGGCCGAGGAGGTCGACTTTGTGTTGCTGACCGGCGACATTATCAATCCCCCCAACGCCGGGCCGTGCGGCGTGCTGTTTCTGATCGAGCAGTTCGAGCGGTTGGCGGAGAAGGAGATTCGCGTCTATTGGGCGGGGGGCCGCGTCGATCCGCCGACCAGTTGGCCCAGCACCACGCCGCCGCCGAAAAACGTGCGAATCTTTCCTGCCGGCGACGTGAAGAGCGTCTCGCACAAGAAACACGAAGAACCGCTGGCACGGATCGTGGGCCTCAGCCGCGACCGCAGCGAGAAGATTCGCCCCGCCGAGTTCATTGTCGCCAATCAAGATATCTTTACGATCGCCTCGGTCCACGGTCGGGCGGATATGGAAAAGCTGCTCGAAACGGAGATGAATTTCTGGGCGCTGGGCGGCGAACACAATCGCAACACGCCCAGCAACGCTCCGCATTGGATTCACTACCCCGGCAGTCCGCAGGGGCGGCAGCCGGGCGAGTTGGGTCCCCACGGCTGCACGGTGGTCCATGTGGACGAACGCCGGCAGGTGACGGCCAATTTCGTCTCCTGCGACGCGGTCCGCTGGGTCCATGAACAAGTGAACGTGCATCCCAACAGCACGCAGGCGGACGTGGTGCATCAGATGAGCGAGCGGTTGCGGTCGCTGGCCGACGTCACCCGCGATGTGCATCAGTTGGTCACCTGGACCATCAGCGGCGAAGGGCCGTTAGCGTCGCGGTTGCGGCACTCGCATGGCGCAAAGCCAATCATCGAGAATCTGCGCGATCGGTTCGGCCAATCTCGGCCTTGCGTCTGGACGGTGGCCTTGGAGGTTGAATCGACCGTGTCGCTGCCGGACGCCTGGCACGAAGAAGACACGTTACTGGGCGAATTCCTGCGGCACGTGCAAGTGCTGCAACACGATTCGCATAAGGCGCTGCGGTTGGAGAAGCTGCTTTCCAACCGCTACCAGGAGAACGGCGTGGCCGCCAGCGTGCAGCTTAGCGACTTGGAAACGCGGCAACGCGTGCTTCGCCGAGCCGCCGCCTTGGGGGCCGACCTGCTCCGTGGCGAAGCAGGCGCCGAAGAGCACTATCCCCACGCCAATATTGTGAGAGTCCCCGTCGGATGAGAAGTTAACGAAAAGTGAAATCGAGAGCCAGACATTTTGACCGCTGATCTTCGCTAATGCTCGCTAATAAAATGGGGAAGCATCCGCGGTGTCCCGACTTCATTTTTCGGCCTAAAAGGGCATGGCAGAAAGATTAACAGGCAGAAACATATTCAGCACCAGATAAGCGAATATCAGCGCATATTAGCGGTCCACCTTTCGGGGTGAATCGTACAGGAGAGTCAATCGTGAGAATTGCCGACATCAAGGTCGACGGGTTTGGGGTCTGGAACGGGCTACGCCTGGACGATCTCTCCGAGAACGTCACTGTTTTCTATGGACCGAACGAGGCGGGCAAAACCACGCTGCTGGAGTTCGTCCGCGCCGTGCTGTACGGGTTTCACGGCGACGACACCAGGCGCTATCTGCCGCCATTGCGGGGCGGGCAGCCGGGCGGCGCGCTGGTGGTCGACAACGGCCGCAACCGCGTGCAGGTACAGCGGCATCTGGGCGACGACGGCGGCGATCGGGCGACGATCATCAACGAAGACGGCTCCCGACAAACCGATCACGCCTTGAAGCTGTTGCTGTACGGGGTCGACGAATCGATCTTCAGCAACGTATTCGCGGTCGGACTGCGCGAGATCCAGGAACTCGGCACGCTGAGCGACACCGACGCCTCGCGCCTGCTGTACGATTTGAGCGCCGGACTGGATCGCATTTCGCTCTCTGATGTGATGCGCGAACTCGTCCGCGGCCGGCAGCGATTGATTGCCGACGATGAAGAGCCATGCCAGGTGTCGCAGTTGCTCGACGAGCGCAAGAAGCTGCGCCATGAGATCGAGCAGTTGCGGGGCGGCTTCGAGGAGTTCAACCGGCTGGCGAGCGAGCAAAAGCAAACCGACCGCCGCATCGAGGAGATCGAGCAGGAAATCACTCGGCAGGAGAAGAATTCCAAGATCACCGAAGTCGCCTGCACGATTCGCGATCAATGGCAGCAGCGCGAAGCGCTCCGCGAGGAGCTGGACGTGCTCGGCCCGCAGCACGAACTGCCGGAAGAGGCCGTGGAGCGGGTCGCCGCGTGGAACGCCGAGGCGGCGGCCTTGCAGAAGCAGCGCGAGGAACTACACCGCTTGCGGGCCAAGTTGCGCGACGAATCGGCGGCGCTGCCGATCAACGAGGAACTGCACAAGGCAATTCCGCGGATCGAGGCCGTCAACGAGCAATTGCATTGGATGGAAGCGCTCGAGGCCCAGATCGCCTCTCTCGAAACGGAAATCGCCGATCTGGGAGAGACATGGCATGACGAAAAGACGCGGCTCGGTTTCGGCGCGGTGAACAACGAAAAGACCTTGGCCGCCATCAGCCAGCAACAACTCGACGCCCTGCGGGGGCCGGCTCGAGCGATGAAGGAAACCAAGGGCGTCATCGACGAGTATCTGGTCGAGGCGGAGGAGAAGCGGGCCGCCGCCGAGGCGATTACCGAGCAGATCGACAAGACACTCGTCGAGCGCGGCGCCGACGACGTAACGGCGGCCATGGAAATCAAGGGAAGCGAAGTCACGCAACTTCGCCGCCGGGTGCAAGTCGACGAACGGCTAGAGGAGCTACGGCTGCATCGTGAGGATCTCGACGAGCAAAGCCACGACTTGCTCAGCCAGCAGATGTTGCCGATGCCGGTCTTCACCGTGCTGGGGGGCGTGTTCGTGTTTGGCGTCGTGCTGGTTCTGGCGGGGCTGTTCATGCCGACCAGCGTCGTCGGCGGCTTCGGCTGGGCGTTGGCCATCTTGGGCCTGTTCGGCGCGGCCGCGGCGGGCGCCTACAAGTTTGTCATGGAACGGACCGCCGACTATGAATTGGAAGCCTGCAACCGACAACTGAAAATGCTGGCCTCTCAGATCGAGCAGGCAAACAAGGAACGCGAGGCGCTCGACGCCGAACTTCCGCCCGGCGGCGGCCCGCTGCTGACCAGGCTCTCCAAGTCTGAAAAGGAATTGGCCGACCTCGAAAAACTAGTGCCGCTGGAGCAAAAACGCCAGGCGGCCGAAGCGGCGGCGGACAAGGCCGAACAAGCAGCGCAAGACGCGCAAGAAGCCTACGAACACGCCAAACGCGACTGGCGCCGCACCGTCGAAAAGCTCGGCCTGCCCCGCGACCTCTCGCCGCGGGAGGCAAAGCAGCTCTCTGAACAGGGCGAAAAGATCGGCCGGGTTCATAAGCGGCTCGATCATCGCATGGAGGAAATCCAGACCCGCCGCAAGGAGTTGGCTCGCTTCGCCCGGCGGATCGAATTGTTGATGGCCGATTGCGACGTTCGACTGGAAACGGACGACGCCAAGGTGCGGCTGGCCCAGTTGACCAAACTGGCCGAGCAGCAAAAGGAACTGGTCCAGCAGCGCAACCAAATGAAGGCGACCGCCCGCAAGCATGGCGACGAACAAAAGCAAATCGCCGCCACGATCGACAAGCTCCGCACGCAGCGGCGGGCGTTGCTGCGGGAAGCGGGCGCCGTCGACGAAGACGAATTGCAGCGGCTGCACGACAACTACCAGCGGGCGGTGGAGATCGAGGCGGAGCTGGAGGAGCTAGACGCGGAGATTCTCACCGCCTTGCACGGCGTCTGCACCGAAGAGACGCTTGCCGAGCAGCTCGAAGACGTCACCGCCGAGGAACTCGAAACCCGCTGGGACGGCATCACCGCGAGCATCGAATCGTACAATAAGCAACTCAAGGAGTTGTTTGTCAAACGCGGGCAGGTGAGCGAACAGCTCAAGACGCTCGGCAAGGACCGTCGCTTGATGGAGCGGCAGCTCGACCTGTTCTGCGTGGAGAAGCAACTGGAAGAAGCCCTGGCCGAGTGGCAGGTGGTCGCTTCGACCAATCTGATGCTCGACTCGATGCGGCAGCAGTACGAGAAAGACCGCCAGCCCGAAACGTTGCTGCTGGCCGCCACGTACCTCAAGCGGCTTACCGGCGGTCACTACCAGCGGATCTGGACGCCGCTGACCGAGGACGTGTTGTACGTCGACGATCACGAAGGCCAATCGCACACCTCCGAGCAGCTTAGCAGCGGCACCCGCGAACAGTTGTTCCTGGCGTTGCGGCTGTCGCTGGTCACCTGCTACGGCCGCCGCGGCATCCACTTGCCGATTGTGTTGGACGATGTGTTCGTCAACTTCGACGCCGAGCGGACCCGCGCCGCCGCCGAGCTGGTCAAGGAGTTCGCCGCCGGGGGACATCAAGTGCTGGTGTTCACCTGCCACGAACACGTCCAGGAGTTGTTCCGCAGCCTGGAGGTCGACGTTCGCCGTCTGCCCGACAACCACAAGATTCGCGCTCGTAGTGGGGCGACGGAGATTGTGATCGACCAGCCGCAACCGGCGCCGGTCGTCGAGCAGCCGCAACCACGGCCGAAAAAGAAAAAGGTCAAGAACAAGCCGCGGCGGCAGCCAATGGAAGAGCTGGTGTTGGAAG
>JBBDLY010000401.1:0-2633 GCA_040878585.1 Pirellulales bacterium | reverse complement strand
CGGCAATCAGCAAGGGGGCGAGCAAAGCAGCCAACAGGATCCCAACACCACGAGCACCAGCGACCAACAGAGCGACTCGCAAGGCGAGTCCGAGGGAACTCACTCCGGCGGTGGCAAGCAAGGGGGCGGCCAAGGCGCCGACCAGCAAGGCAAAGGCGCCGCCGGTTCCAACACGCCGGACGACAGCGGCAGCGGAGCGGCCGAGGAATCGGGCATGGGCGAGGAGGGCCAAGGCCCCAACGGCCAACAGCAAACCGATCAGCCAAGCGAAGCGGGCAGTCGGCAGCCGGGCGACCAGCGTGAAGGCGAAGGGGGCCAACAGTCGAACGAAGGCGAACGGCCGTCGCAGCAGCAAGGCGAGGGTCAACCCGGCGACCAAGGCAGGCAGGGGGGCGAGCAAGGGGATCCACGCACCGAGGGGGATCCGAGCGGCCCGTCCCACAGCGAAGACCACCAGCCCGGCGGCGAACGCAGCGCCGGCGAATATGCCGACACCGAAGTCGACGAGGCGAATCTCGATTATGCCCGCAAGGCGACCGATCTGGCGCTGGAGCATCTGGAGAACGAGTTGCAGCAGGGCAAGACCGAACTGCTCGACCGCACCGGCATGACGCGCGAAGAAGCCGAAGCCCGCATCCGTCGCTGGAAGGAACTCAAGGAACGGGCCGGCGCGCCGACCGCTTCCGAGCAGGCCAAGCGGGAACTGGACGAACGGCTCCGCAGCCTCGGTCTCCGAAGCGGCAACGAGCGCGTCCGTACCGGCACGCCGAGCGAAAGCCGCGTCGAGAGGATGCGCGACAGCAACCGCTCCGACGCCCCCAGCGAATACTCCGAAGGCTTCGAGGCGTTCCGCCGCGGCATCTTCCGCTCGGGCATCCGGCGTGAGGAATAGTGGGGATTTTAACCGCTAATGGACGCTGATGTTCGCTAATGAAGTTTGTTGCGTTCACGCTCCACGAGGCGGTTCTCGGAGAAAGACTTCCGAAGATACAACGCATCGATTCCTCCCGAACGATCGTCTTAGACGGTGTGGTTCGTTCTTATTAGCATCGCATTAGCGCACATCAGCGGTTAGAATCCTCCTCCATGATCGAAGAACCTCGTTACCTCGTGCCGTTCCATCCCAAGCGGGCGAGCCATCATTTTGTCGACGTGCTGATCATCGGCGGAGGGCTGGCCGGCCTGCGGGCGGCGATGGAGGTCGACGCAGCGCTCTCGGTTTTGGTCGTGACCAAGGAGAAGATTCGCCAATCGAGCAGTTCGTGGGCGCAAGGGGGCATCGCCGGAGTGGTCGGCCCAGAGGACCGCTTTGAACTGCACATCGAAGACACGATTACTGCCGGAAGAGGCTTGTGCGACGCCGACGTCGTCGAAATGGTCATCCGCGAAGCGCCGGCACGGATCAACGAGTTGATCGCCCTCGGTACGCACTTCGATCTACAGAGCGGACATTTGGCCTTGGGCCGCGAGGGAGGGCACAGCCATCATCGCATCGTACACGCCAACGGCGACGCCACCGGCAAGGAAGTGATGCGGGCGGTGATCGACTGGACCGCCAAGCTCAAAAGCGTCGAGACCTGGGAAGATACCTTCACGCTCGACCTGCTGACCCACGAAGGCCGCTGCCACGGCGCCATGGTGTGGCGAGAACAATACGGCAAGACGATGGTCTGGGCCAAGCAAACCATTCTTTGCACCGGCGGGGCAGGGCAGCTCTATCGCGAGACAAGCAATCCGCCGGTCGCCACCGGCGACGGCGCGGCAATCTGCTACCGGGCCGGCCTGCCGCTGCGCGATCTGGAGTTCATGCAGTTCCATCCCACCATGCTGTACATCGCCGGCAGCAGCCGGCGGCTGATTACCGAGGCGGTTCGCGGCGAGGGAGCCTACCTGATCGACAAGGACGGCTATCGCTTCATGGGCGATTACGACGAGCGCAAGGAACTCGCCCCCCGCGACGTGGTGAGCCAGGCGATTGTCGCTCAGATGGAGAAGACGCAGCACTCGAGCGTCTACCTGACCCTGGCGCATCTCGATCCAGAGATGGTCGTGACGCGATTTCCCTCTTTGGCGAAGGTCTGCTCGAAGTTCGGTCTGGACATCACCCACGATAAAATCCCCGTTCGGCCCGGCGCGCATTACTTCATCGGCGGGGTGGTTGTCGACTCAGCGGGGCGCACGGCGCTGCCAGGGCTGTGGGCCGCCGGCGAAGTGACCGCCAGCGGACTGCACGGAGCGAACCGGTTGGCCTCCAACAGCTTGCTCGAAGGACTCGTGTTCGGCGCCCATGCCGGTCGCGGAGCATCCGCCGAAGCGCTGCAAATGCCAGACGTCTACCAGGCACTTCCGATCACCAACGACGACCGCGAGCAGCCGGACGAGCCGCTCGATCTGGCCGACATTCGCAATTCGCTCAAGAGCCTCATGTGGCGCAAGGTAAGCGTCCGTCGCAACGCGGGCGAACTGCACGAGGCCCGCCACATGGTGGATCATTGGTGCCGTTATGTGCTCACGCGGCAATTTCCCGATCCGGAAGGATGGGAACTGCAAAACATGCTCTCGGTCGCCCGGCTCATGATCGAGGCGGCGCTGGCCCGCGAGGAAACCCGCGGGGTCCATTACCGCAGCGACTT
>JBBDLY010000400.1:0-2641 GCA_040878585.1 Pirellulales bacterium | reverse complement strand
CTGATAGCTGATAGCTGACAGCTAGCGATGTGCCATCAATCAGCTATGTCCTTCGACTAAAATTGGAACTATTGAGTTTAGATTTGTATGCTCTCTCGGTGTCCTTCGTGCCTCCGTGGTTCATTCATCTTAACCCCAGCATTCGTCCGAGGGACCGTTCCGCGGGTAATCAGGTTAAGAGTATGATTACGACTGCGAAATTAGGTGACGAGGCGCCGGCACTCACTTGCAAAGATTGAACCACCATGGCTCGCGAACTTTCCAAAATCCGCAACATCGGCATCATTGCCCACATCGACGCCGGCAAGACCACCTTGACCGAGCGGATGCTGTTCTATGCCGGCAAGACGCACCGTATGGGCGAGGTCGACAAGGGAACCACCGCCACCGACGTCGATCCCGAGGAGCAGCAGCGGGGCATCACGATCTACGCGGCCGCGATCACCTTCGCCTGGAAGGGAATGACGGTCAACCTGATCGACACGCCGGGACACGTCGACTTCACCGCCGAGGTGGAGCGGAGCCTGCGGGTGCTTGACGGCGGCGTGGTGGTATTCAGCGCCCGCGAAGGGGTCGAGGCGCAGAGCGAAACGGTCTGGCGGCAGGCCGACAAGTACAAGGTTCCGCGAATCGCCTTCATCAACAAGATGGATCGCGAAGGGGCCGATTTCCACGCGACTCTTGAGCAAATTCGTAAGCGGCTGGGGCATAATCCGGTCGCCTTGCAAATACCCGTGGGGGCCGGTCCGCCGCACGTGCAGGACGCCTTCCGCGGCATTGTCGATCTGGTTTCCATGAAGTTGCTTACCTTTCCCGAGCAGGATCAAGGCTCGAAGGTGGTTGAAAACGACATTCCCGAGGAAATGGCGGACCAAGCTAAGGAGTATCGAGCCGTCATGCTCGACGAGCTTTCCAAATTCAGCGACGAGTTGATGGAGTTGCTGCTCGAGGAGGCCCCGATCCCCGAGGATCTAATCCGCAAAGTCGTTCGCCAGGCAACCATCGTCCGGCAGGTTGTGCCGGTGCTGTGCGGTTCCGCGCTCGATCATACCGGCGTGCAGCCGGTGCTGGATGCGGTGGCCAACTTCCTTCCCAGCCCGGCCGACGTGCCGCCGGTCGAAGGGGCCAATCCCGACAAGCCGGAGCAACGTGAAACTCGCAAAGCCGACGACGACGAACCGTTCTGCGGCCTGGTCTTCAAGATTCAGGCTGAAAAGCATGGCGATTTGGCCTGGGTGCGGGTCTATTCGGGCACCCTCAAGGCGAACACCCGGGCGTTCAATCCGCGTCAGGAGAAGAAGGAAAACATTGCCCAACTGTGGTTGATTCGTCCCGGCGGCAAGGACGAACAGGTCAAGCAAGTGGAAGCGGGGGATATTGTCGGGGTGATCGGGCTGCGGAACTCCGTCACCGGAGACACGCTGTGCGACGTGCAGCACCCGATCTTGCTGGAATCGATCGAGTTTCCCGAAACCGTGATCTCGATGGCGATCGAACCGGAAAGTTCGATCGAGCGGAAAAAGCTGGCCGAAACGCTGGAATTGATGAAGCGGCAGGATCCGACCTTTCTCGCTCGGGAGAATGAAGAGACCGGCCAAACGCTGATTAGCGGAATGGGCGAACTCCACCTGGAAGTCATCAAACACCGGCTGCTGCGGGACTTCAATCTGAATGTGAAGGTTCACAAGCCGCGGGTTAGCTACCGCGAAACGATCCAGAAGGGGGCCACGGCGGTCGGGGAATGCCACCGGCAGATCGGCGGACAGCAGACGTTCGCCAAGGTTTCGATCGCGTTGGAGCCGCACGACGGTCCGCTGCCACCGGTCTCGATCGCGGCGATCGCCGGCCGCGAGGACCTGCCTCCGGTATTAATCAACGCGGCGAAAGAGGAGCTGACAGCCGCCAGCGGAGGGGGCGGACTGTACGGCAATCCGTTGAGCAAGGTCAAGGTTCGCATTACCGACGCCGAGGCGAGCGTGGAGGAAAGCACCGAGGCGGCGTTTCGGATCGCGGCGAACGACGCTTTTGAGAAAGCACTGCGGGCGGCGGGCGTGCAGATTCTTGAGCCGATCATGAGCCTGCAAATCACCACCCCGGAGGATTATCAGGGGCCGTTGATTAACGATTTGCAGCAGCGGAGGGCGATCATTCACGAAACCGATCCCCGCGGCGCGGTGGTGGTGATTAAGGCCGAGGCGCCGCTGGCGAATTTATTCGGTTATTCCAGCGACATACGCAGCCTCAGCCAGGGCCGGGCCAGTTGCAGCATGCAGCCGGCCGACTACGGTCCTGCGCCGCCGGAGGTGCTGGCCAACTTTGCTTAGCCCCGATTGGCCCGTAAATAATCTGGGCCTGCGTTTTTCTGAAAACGCTACTTTACAAGATTCGTCGACAGCCTTATGATTGGTGGTTTCCCCTGAAGTCGCTGGGTCGACGCAGGGGATTCTCATGCGGTTCGTGGGACCGATCAAGCAAGGTGAACTGGAGTATTCTCCGTGGCGGCAAAAGCTCAGGAAATCATTCGCATCCGAATGGAAGCCTACGATCACTCGGTGCTCGATCAGAGCGCTGCGGAGATTGTTGATACGGCCAAGCGGACGAACTCCGAAGTTCACGGCCCGATCCCGTTGCCGACCCGCAT
>JBBDLY010000399.1:0-16437 GCA_040878585.1 Pirellulales bacterium | reverse complement strand
GCGCGATCGAGGCGGTGCTTGGCGGCGAGTCGAAGGCGGAAGTCCATCGGCTGATGCAACTCATCAACGCCGGCGCCGCCGATCGTAGCGTCAGCGAGCGAATCTCCGGCCAAGTGTCCGGGCTGTACGACGTGTTCCAGGAAACAAGCCACGCGGCTTGGCAACGGATTCCTCGCGCCGCTTCGCTGAGCGAAACCGCCGTGCCGGCGGCGATCGAGTTGCTACAGGCGGCAGAGATGCCCAACGGCCGCTTCAGCACCGCTCGCGACGAGAACTGCGCCGCCGCCTTGGCGGAAAACTGGGATACGTTTCTCTCGAAGGGATTGGCGGCCAAGATCAGCGGCGGGGAAACGACCTACTACCGTGTCGAAATTCCCGCCTCGGTAATGTCGCTGTATCAACCTTTGCTGCAACACGCCAAGAGCCACTTTGTCAATCAGCTCGCCGAGCAGACCGAGGCCACCTGGCAGTTGTTGGCAGCGTTCGACGCCGAGTACCGGCAACTCAAGGCGGAACAGCGGGCGCTGCGGTTCGACGACGTCACGCGGACCCTGGCCGAGTCGGCGCGGTTGGAGCAGACCGCGGCGATCTCGTATCGGCTGGACGCCTCATTGGGGCACCTGTTGCTCGACGAATTTCAGGATACGTCGCTCGCCCAGTGGCAGGTCGTTCGTCCGTTTGCCGATCGCGTCGCCAGCGAGGATCAGGGAACCTTTTTCTGCGTGGGAGACACGAAGCAGGCGATCTATGGCTGGCGGGGCGGCGTGGCCGAGATATTCGATGCGGTCGCCAAGGAGTTGGACAACGTCCAAACCGATCATCTGGAGCAAAGCTTTCGCTCGTCGCCGGCGGTAATCCAAGCGGTCAACGAGACGTTCGTTTCCGACCTGGCCGCGCGGCACGGCCGGCTCGGTGCCGCCGCGGAGCCTTGCGCCGAATGGGTGGCGGCCTTTCCCCAGCACGCAACGGCCAGGAAGGAACTTAACGGTTACGTCGTGCTGGAGACCTCGCCCGAGGCAGGCCCCGACCAGGGGCAATTGAACACCACGCTCGACTACGCGGCGGCGCGGGTGAAACAATTGCGTGAGGAGGCGCCTGCGTTTAACATCGGCGTGCTGGTCCGCCGCAACGAGGCGGTGCGGCGGTTGATCTACCAGTTGCAGCGACTTGGCGTCGACGCCAGTGAGGAAGGAGGCGGCACGCTGACCGATTCGGCCGCCGTGCAACTGGTGCTCTCGTTGATGCGGCTGATCGATCATCCGGGCGATACGGTTGCCGGCTATCACGTCGCGCATTCGCCGTTGGGCGCGTCGATCGGCCTCAACCCGGGCGACGGCCAAGGCCGCGTGCATGCGATCGTCAACAATTGGCGACGCCGCTTGCAGCAATTCGGCTACGGCCGAGTGCTGGGCGAGTTGGTCGAACCGCTGCTGGCGCACGCCAACCGCCGCGAGCAACTGCGGCTGCGGCAACTGACCGATCTGGCCTACCAGTATGCGGCGGACGCCACGCTCCGCTGCGACGATTTTGTCGCCTACGTCGAGCAGCAGCGGGTGGCCGAGGCGACCGAGGCGCCGGTCCGCGTGATGACGGTGCATCAAGCCAAGGGCTTGCAGTTCGATATCGTTGTGTTGCCGGAGTTGGCCGTTTCGCTGGGCGGGCAGAATCCAGCCTGCGCCGTCGGCCGGCCTTCACCCACGTCGGCCATCGATCGGGTTTGTCTCTATCCCAAGCAGGCGGTGCAGCCGTTCTTGCCGGCGGAAATACAATCGGCGATCGCTGAAACCGAGGCCCGCCGCATTAAGGAGGCGATGTGCCTGCTGTATGTGCAGATGACCCGGGCGGTGCATGCGCTGCACATGATCGTGCCGCCAACTCCCCAGAGCACCAAGAATCCATCGATTCCCCGCGACTTCGCCGGCCTGCTGCGGGCGGCCTACGTCGGCGCAGAGCGCGTGGAGGCAAGCGTGGTGCTTATGGAAATTGGCGATTCGCGATGGTACAAGCAACCGTATCTCGACGGCCGGCCCCAACCGAAACTTCCAGAGCAAGAACCTGTTGGCGCGACCGATCCGATGAGGCTCGCCTTGAAGGATCACGAGGCGTCCAGGCACGGCGGACGCCAGCCTTTTAGCCCTTCGCAGTTGGAAGGAGGCGGCAAGCAACGGGTGGCCGATCTGCTGACCGCCGACAATCGGGCGGCCATGAATCGCGGCACCTTGATGCACGCCTGGTTCGAACAGATCACTTGGCTCGATGACGGCGCTCCGCTCGACGACGAAACGCTGCGAAAAGCAGCCGCGCAGGAGGCCGACGCCGGAACGGACGTGGACGCCCTGATAAAGGAATTTCGGGCCATGCTGTCGTCGGCCGAGGTCCGCTCCGCGCTGTCGCGGTCGGCCTACGCCGACTTGGCTCGATTTCGACTGACCGCGGCGGTGCGGAAGCAGGCCGAGTCGTCGCTGGAACTCGTCGTGGAACAAGAAACGTCTATCGCCGCCATCGACGGCGAGACGCTGCTAACAGGAATGATCGATCGACTGGTCATCCTGCAGGTCGCAGGTCGACCCATCGCCGCCGAAGTGATCGACTTCAAGACCGACCGCATCGCGGATCCGGCGTACTTGGCGAGCAAAGAGCAGCACTATCGTCCCCAACTCGACGCCTACTGTCGCGCGACGGCCAAGATGTTGAGAATCGCGCCGCGGCATGTGGCAGGTAAGCTGCTGTTTGTGGATGCCGGCAAAGTGGCGGACGTGTAGTCGAGCAGACGCGATGCAGAACGCCTACGACAATCTTTCAGACCTTGCGCCGTCCCCCGGCCGGCTCACGAAGCCGCTGGCCTCGATACCTGTGTGATTCTGGTAGCCGGTCAAAATTCCCCTGAGCGCCCGTGCGGCGGCTGCCGAGTCGACCAGGCAGACGCCGCAGCCGCCAAAGCCGCCGCCGGTCATCCGCGCGCCGTACACGCCGTCCTGCTCGCTGGCGACCTCGACCAGTATGTCCAGTTCGGGGCAACTCACTTCGAAGTCGTCGCGAAGCGACGCATGGCCTGCCAGCATCAATTGGCCGGCCTTGGTCCAGTCGCGGATCTTCAAGGCCGCCGCTGTCGCTTGTGTGCGGGCGTTCTCCGTGATCACATGCCGGGCCCGGCGTAGGCTGGTTTCGTCGATCGTCTGCTGTTGCGAAATCTGTTGCGACACGGTGGCTTCGCGCAGCGAATCAACGCCCAACGATAGTGCGGCCGCGGCGCATTCGGCCCGGCGGTTGGCATATTCGCCGTCGACCAATTCGTGCCGCACGCGGCTGTCGATCACCAGCACGCTCGTACTGGGGTCGTCAAACGGAATCATCTCAATCGACCGGTCGCGGCAGTCGAGCAACATCAGATAGCCGGCGCGGCAGAGCGTGCTGCTGAACTGATCCATGATCCCGCACGGCACGCCGGCGAAGTCGTGCTCGGCCCGCTGGCAGAGCAATGCCTTGTCGACCGGGTCGAGCGTCTCTCCGGTCATTGCCTCCAGCAGCGTCGCGAAGGCTACCTCCAATGCGGCACTGCTGGAAAGCCCGCCGCCTGGCGGAATGTCGGAAGCGATCGCGGCGTCGAAAGGCGGCAATGGAAGTCCCCGCTGATGCCAGCCGGCGATCACGCCCTGCAAATAGTTGGCCCATCCGACGGCAAGTTGTTCAAACGGCGGCTGCAAGGCGAGTGTAACGGTCTGGTTCATCTGTTCGCTGAACAGGTGCGCCGTTGTGCAGTTGCCTGCAGCACTTCCGGCGATTACCACATGGCGGTCGATGGCCATCGGTAGAACGAAGCCGTCGTTGTAGTCGGTGTGCTCACCTATGAGATTGACGCGACCGGGGGCGCTGGCGAGATGCTGGGCCGCGGCTCCCAGGTTGGACTGCAAGGAGCGTAGCGCCGCGTTCCGACAAGCCTCAAGTTTGGACGTCTTCATCTGAACTGCCAGATCATTGTGAGCTTCGAAGCAGCGTGAACCTGGACGCACGAGACAATGGTCCCCTGCTTCCGTACGGCAATGCGCCGCCTACCGCCAGCGATCGTCCGCGAACGGATGCGCCGGGCCTTCCAGGCGCGGTTTCGGCAGCGCGTTGATCGCGTGGCCTGCTAGACGCAGGTCTTCCTTGGTGGTGATCTTGAAGTTGATCGGCGAGCCGGGCACGATCGAGACTGGATGCCCGAGACGCTCGACCAACTGGGCGTCGTCGGTCGCCGCAAAATCCTTCCGCTCCGCGTATGCCTTCAGCAGCAGGTCGCGGCGGAACACCTGCGGGGTTTGCGCTTCCCACAAATTGTCGCGCGCCACTGTCTCGTCAATCGTTCTGCCGTTGGCCGATCGTTTGAGCGTGCCGGCGACCGGAATGGCCAGGATCGCCGCCCCGCTCTTGGTTGCTTCCTGAAACACCGCGTCGATCCATTCGTTGGCGATGCAAGGCCGCGCGGCGTCGTGGATGGCCACGTAGTCGACGTCGTCGCGGAGCTTGCTAATCGCGTTCTGAATCGAATCGGCCCGCTCCGCCCCGCCGACGACCACCTCCACGCCGTGGATCATCACGTTGGCGCCGAACTTCATCTGGAACTCTTCGCGATCCTCCTCGGCTAGGATCAAGATGAACTGCTTGACGTCGTCCCGATTAAAGAACTTCTCGGCCGCATGCAGCCACACCGCCCGGTTGTTGAGATTGGCGAACGGCTTTTTGTAATGCCGGTCCTTAAACCGCGAACTCTTCCCGGCGGCGGGCATAATGACGGCGAAGGTGGGCATGGTAGTCTCACTTCTCGTATCTCATCATAATTTCATCCGGCTCTAAGCCGGCGATGCTTTGGAATTGGCCGTCGGCGATGGCGCCGCCAAGTTCGGTCACCGCCCGGAAATACTTGTCGTCCGGGCGTCGACCGAGGATCCGCTGCTTCAGGTCGCGGCAGGCGATGTCGGCCGCCGCTTGCAGCACCTCGTCGTCCTGCCGTGCTCCATACAAGCTAACACACAGGATGGTGATCAGCGATTGCACCTGCTGCGAAAGTTCCGACATGCGGCATTGCCGGTCGGCCAGCTTCAACTGGTGCTTGCTCATCATGTTGCTGATCTCCACCGGCAACTCGCGCAAGCGGTGCGAAGCGTACAAGGCATGCTCGCGCAACTCCGACGGCATTGGCGGCAAGTCGGGCGTGCCGGCGCCTCGCACCTTTTGGGCCAACATCCAGCGGGCATAGGGAATCACCGCCCCCTTCAACGCCCAAGCATGGGCCGGATTGAGCGGATTCGGCCGCTTGATGCCCGCGGCGGCCAGGGCCTTGCCGATCGGCTCGAAGAACTGCTTGCCATGCTGCTTGACGAGCGATTTGAAGAACGCCATCGACAGCATTTCGCCTTCCCCCTCGTAGATGCAAGGGGCGAGATACTCATGCACGTGGTCGCCGAACAGATGCCCGTGCAGGAAGCTGCGTCCGCCGTGGGTCTTCATGAACAGTTCGATGGCCGCTTCCTTTTGCGCTTCGCTGCCGAACACCTTGGCGATGATGCATTCCATCTCGCCTCGATATCCCGCGTCGATCAGTCCGGCGCACCAGGCCGTCAAGGCGTCGGCGGTGACGATCATTCCGGCGAGCCTTCCCAGGCGTCGGCGGACCAGTTCGCGGCGGGCGATCGGCTCGCCGTAGGTCTCGCGGAACTTGGCCCACGGCAGCATGCTGGCCATCATCAGCCGCATCGTGCCGGCGGCGTTGGCGCACAGTGAAATCCGGCCCAGGTTGAGTCCGTGGTAGGCGATGGTCAGTCCGTCTCCCTTGACCGGCGTGAGCAGGTTGTCCTTGGGGACGCGGAAGTTATTGAAGATAATGCCGCGGTTGTAGGTATGCTTCAGCGCCCACAGTCCGTACTTGCGAAGCTGGAACTGGTCGTTCTCTTCGTCCGGCAACTCGACGATCAGCACGGCCGGCTTGTCTTCGATCAGGCAGACCAGCCCGATCATGCGGCCCGGCACCACGTTGGTAATAAACAGCTTCTCGCCGTTGACGACATAGTGGTCGCCTTGCAGTTCGGCGCGAGTGCGCAGCGCAGTCAGGTCGCTGCCGGCGGCCGGCTCGGTCAGCGCGAAGGCCGAAAGCTTCTCGCCGGATGCGAGCCGCGGCAGGAACCGCTCTTTCTGCTCCGGCGTGCCGAAGGTGCGAACCGGATCGACTGCGCCAATGCAGCCATGCACGCTGGCCAGCCCGGCGATCGTGGGATCGATCATCGCCATCCGCGTCAAGAAAGGAGCAAACGAAGCGAACGGCGCGGCGCTGCCGCCATGCTCGCGATCGACCAGCAGCCCCCAGTAGCCGACCTCGGCCAGATCGCCTAGCACGCGATCGGTGATCTTGCCTTCGTCGTTGTGAATGTCGCCCGCCGTGCGATGCGCTTGCATCACTTCGATCGAGGCGTCCATCACCTGCTGCACATGCGGCGGCGTGTTCGGCTCGCTAGAGGTAAACAACTCGATCGGCAGACGCCGATCCCAGATCGCCTGGTGTGCCGGGCTGTTGACGGTCTGATATTGGGGGGCGAACAGCGCCTCGACCTGATCGTCGGCCGAGTCGATCACGCCGGTCCGCCGCGCCTCGTCCGCGCTCTTGCCGCCGAGCGTCAGCGCCGTCTCGGCGAAGCTCGTCTCGTGTTCCGCTTGCGGCGGATGCTCCTGCGCAGGCTGCTCTGAAGCACGCCGGCTGGTTTCGTCCGGCGTCGATTGTGTTTCTAGCGATTGGGTGTCATCCGCCATGGGTGGTCCTGGGTACGACGGCCCTCCGAGGCCATCGAAGGGGTGGTTTGCCAGACGGCCGAACCGTCTTGCTTGCTCTCAACGGCCTCGGAGGGCCGTTCTACTTATCGGCGGCCTCGGAGGGCCGCCTTACTTACTACGTAATTATTGGTTGCGGCGTGCGGTTAAGCCAAGCCGAATCGACGTAAACGGTGTCATCTTCTCCAGTTGCGAGGCGCTATTCTGCGGGTTGCTCTGCGAACAGCGAGGAAATAGCGGTTGCGAACGATTCCATCACTTTAGGTCGACAAAGCTTGAGCGAGGGGGTCAGCTCGCCCGTCTCCACCGCAAACGGCCGTTCGCAGAGATAGAAGTTACGGACTTGCGCCTCCTTGGAGACTTCGTTCAGCCGCGCGGCGATCACCTGCCGAATAGCTTCCCGCAGCGATTCGCATTCGTTCGGTAGGCTGCCCTCGCCGACCTGTTCGCCAACAACCTGGGGGCTAGGGACGATAAGGGCCGCGAGAAACTTCTGCCCATCGCCGACGACCATCGCCTGTTCGATGGCCGGATCGGCACAGAGCAGCGCTTCGATCGCGGTGGGCACGATCTTCTTGCCGAGCGACGTGACGATCAGTTCCTTCTTGCGGCCGGTGATAGTCAGGAAACCTTGTTCGTCGAGCGCGCCAAGGTCGCCCGTGTAGAGCCAGCCGTCGCGAAGCACCTGGGCGGTCGCGTCGGGATCGTGCAGATAGCCCCGCATTACGTGCTCGCCACGGGTGAGAATCTCGTCGTCGTCGGCAATACGAATCTCCACGCCCGGCAGCGCTTGACCGACCGTGCCGGCCTTGGCATTGCCGAGCCGGTTGCAGGTGATGACCGGCGAGGTTTCGGTCAGTCCGTAGCCTTCCAGCAGTTCAATGCCTTGGGCGGCGAATACCTCGAACTCCGCGCGGCCCAGCGGTGCGCCGCCGCTGCAGCACAGCGCCAGCCGTCCGCCAAACAAGCCGGCGATCACGCCGGGCGTCTGTTGCAGATGGTTTGCCACGACATGTCCGCAGACCTTGCTGAAAAAATAAGGCACACCGTTCATCACCGTCGGCTGCACCGCCGCGGCGTCGGCCAGCAGCGTCTCGCGACTGCGGGCCAGCGCCAGGCGCGACCCGGCGGCGAACCAGGTATATAACTCGCAAGTGCGGGCGAAGACGTGACTCAACGGCAGAAACGTTAGCCGCAAATCGGCCTGCCGAAAGCCAAACGCTTCGAGGGTCGCCAATGTGTTGAACACCAGATTCCGCTGGCTGAGCATGACGCCCTGCGGACGGCCCGTGGTGCCGGAGGTATAGATGACGGTCGCAAGATCGTCGTCGGCCAGCCTGTCGGCCGCCGCCAGCCAGAAGTTCGCATCCTGGGAGCCGGGACGATCGCCAAGCCACTCTGCCAGCGAAACAACGCGCCTGTCCGGATTTCCTTCGGCCGCTGCGGTATCGTAGAGCACGATCGGCAAATCGTCCGGCAAGTCGCCCCACGCCGCGGTCAATTTGGCGAACTGCTCGGCCGACGACGCCAGCAGCAGCTTGGCCTGGCAGTGTCGCAATTGCCGCGCGACCTCCGGCCCCGAAAGCGTGGCATGCAGCGGCACATGCACCCCGCCGACCGCTTGAATGGCCAGATCGGCGAGAATCCATTCGCGACGATTTTCCGAGAGCTGGGCGACCATATCGCCAGCGACGATCCCCTGCTCAGCCAGTCTGCCTGCCAACCGCTCGGCGTCGGCCGCCAGGCTGGTCCAGGTGTCGGTTTGATATTGCGCGCCGTCGTGCCACAGCAAGGCCGGCGCATCGGCGTCGGCCGCCAGCCGAGCGGCGAATAGGTGCAACAGCGTCGGTGTCTGAGGAGAAATGTGCATGGAAACAATCTACCATGTTTCGCCCGTCTCGTCGTCGGCGCTAGCGTGGCCGGTATCGGGATGGTCGATTTCGGCGCTGTGGCTGGAAGCCCCAGCCACGAAAGATGCAATGCGGCTGGAAGCCCCGGTCAGTCGATCTGACCCAGATACGGGTTGGCTATTTCCAGCGGAACAGTTCGCTTTGCACCAGCGCATGGAGCGTCGATCGCAGGCGGTAGCCGTCTTCGGCAGACGCGTCGACGATGGCTTGGACGGCTCGACGATCGATGTCGTCCGTCACGGCGCCCGTGGCGTAGGTTGCCAAGTGCCAGGCGACTCCCCAGGCGAGCTTCTCGGGATGCCGGACCAGATGTTCGCGAAGTTCGACAATGTCCGCGAACGATTCCCCCTCGGGCGTGACGCCGCTGCCGTCGACCGCTAGACCGCTCAGCCACAAGGGCGCCCCCTGCCGCCGGTGCGCCGGCAACGCGGCGACCTCGGCGTCGAGCAGACGGTAGTGCTCGCGGTATTGCCCCATCACGTCGAAGTTCTCCAGTGCAAACCCGAACGGATCGAACTGCTTGTGGCAGCCGGAGCACGAACGGTGCGCGCTGTGCAGCGCCAGTTGCTCGCGGAGCGTGGTCGCTCCGCGCGTGTCGGGGTTGATTGGTTCGATGTTCGGCGGCGGCGGCGAGATTGGCACGCCCAGCAACCGCTCTGACACCCATACACCTCGTTTCACGGGCGAAGTGCTGGAACCGTCGGCGGTGACTTTCAGTATCGCCGGCTGCGTCCACAGTCCACCAAACGGCGAGCCGGGCGGA
Organism: Pirellulales bacterium; assembly: GCA_040878585.1. Lineage (GTDB taxonomy): Bacteria > Planctomycetota > Planctomycetia > Pirellulales > UBA7805 > JBBDLY01. The sequence continues at coordinate 6,966 of JBBDLY010000399.1, read as the reverse complement.
ACGTTCACCGGGCGCAATTCCGCGCCGCTGACGCCCTCCACGCCGTAATGCTCCGCCAACCGCGCGTTGACCAACAATTGACGCGGCGCGATGAACTCGCCCACGGAGCGATTCTCGCGCAGCATGCGGCGGAATGTGGCCCGCGTTTCTTGCAGACTGGAGAACTTCAGTACGTCGTCGTATTCGGGATACAACTGGCTGTCGGGCGTGGTGTCGTCGATCGCGTGCAGGTCGAGCCACTGATCGAGAAAATCCTCCACGAACCGGTCCGACCGGGGATCGTCCAGCAAGCGATCGGTTTGCGCTCGCAGCACGGCCGGATCGCGGAGTTTGCCCGCACGGGCGACCTGCAACAATTGCTCGTCGGGCGTCGAGTTCCAAAGAAAGTACGACAGCCGCGCCGCCAGCTCGAATTCCGACAGCTCGCCGGGCGACTCGATCACGCAAAAGAATTCAGGCGACGCCAGCAAGTCGGTGACCCGTTCCAGAAAGACTTGCTGAAGCGGCTGATCCTGTTGCAGCCCCTGGCGGACCTCGCTTAGTAGCTCGGTCATCTCCGCAGCGGTCAGATCGCGCCGCAGAACTCGCGCTCCCACGCGCGTCAAGGTCGTGCCCATCAGATCGACAAACTCGTCCTCTGTGAGACTGCCGTAGCGATAGGAGCCTTTGTCTCCCAGTCGGACGCGCGGATTGCGCATTGCCGCGCGGAGGTCTTCCGGCAAGTCGGCGGTCAGCCACTGGTCGGCCCGGATCGGCCTGGCCGGCTCCTCGACCTCCATCCACTGCACGGCCAGCCCAGGCCCCCGGCACTCGCTGGCTTGGCTGTTCTTGGGCACCTGCACGCCGATGCCGAACGGAATCAGCCGTATGCCGGCCCGTTCCTTGAGGTAGAGTTCCGTCTCCACGACGGTTGGCTTGCCGGCGGGCGCTTCGAGGACGTCAAGCAGTTCGATCTCTTGCGGATAGCTCAACGTCTTGCCGGCATAGACGCCAAACAGCAATGGTTCATCCGACTGGTAGGCGTACACGTGCATCCGGAGCTTGTGGACGCCCGGCGTTCGCACGCCGCCGTACTTCAGACGGCCCGAGGTATCGTCCGTGTTGAACGACACGATCCAGCCGTCGTCCAGCACTAGGCTATGCCCTTTCGATTGTCCGCTCTCCATCGCCTCGGCGCGGGTGATGGTATTGTCAAGCTTGGGCGTCGGCCGCAACACCCAGCGGTCGACCAGTTCCCGCGCCACCTGGCTGTAGCCGTAGGCGCCTTCACTTGAGAGCGACAGCGCATCGCTGACTTTGGTGTAGCCGTCCACTCGGCCGTCCGCGGGGAGCGGATCGGGGTTGGGACGGTAGCCGAACAGATCCTCGAACGTATTAAGATACTCCGCCCGACTCAACCGGCGGAACTTGCTTCGTCCATCTCGGCGCTGGCGGGCAACCAGGCTGTCGGTCAAATCGCCTTCGATCCACCCGACGATCGTCGCTTGTTCCGCGGTCGACAGCGGTGGTTCGCCGTCGGGCGGCATGTTGCCGGCGGCAACCTGATCGAGCGCCCGGAACCAAGTGTGCGGCGCGGCGGCCAGTTCTTCCGCCGTGTGCGACTTGGCCAGGTGGATGCCAGCCTCTTGCACGTCGTCGCCGTGACATTCCGCGCAGCGCCGCTGCAAAATCGGCAACACGTCGGTCTGAAACGATTGGGCCGCGTCGCCGGCGGTGACCGGCGACGGGACGAACGCCGCAATCGCGATCAGAAGCATTCGGACGAGGTTGCTAGGAAACGCCATTTCGACTAACCCAATCCGTTCATCGTGCCAGAACTCGATCCGAAGGCGTCGATTTCCATTCCGAACCGCTGCATCATGCTGACAAACAAGTTGCATAGCGGGGTGTTATTTTTGGTGTCGCCCGCGATGTGCTGGCCATGCTTCCACCCGCCGCCGGCAAGAATGATAGGCAGATTCGTGGTGCCATGCCCGCTGGCGTCTCCCAGGTTGCTGCCGATCAGCACTTGCGTGTGGTCGAGCAGGCTGCCGGCCCCCTCCGAAGTCTGGCGCAGATCGACGAGGAACTCGCGGAAGGCCTGCATCTCTGCCTGTTCGACGAGTTTCAGTTCCGCGAGTTTGGCCGGATTGCGTCCGTGATGCGACAGTCCGTGATGGTTCTCCTTGACGCCCTCGATCGGCGGCGTGAGATCCATGCCGCGGATAAACAACGAGCAGACCCGGGTCGAATCGGTCTGCAGCGCCAAGCGGATCAGTTGGAACATCAGCTTTGATCGGCCGATGAAATCACTCTTGTCGGGGTTATCCTGCGGAGGCGGTTCGTCGACCGTCGGCTTGGGACGATGCACCCACTGTTCGCCGGCGTGTAATTGCTTTTCCATCTCGCGGACGGCTTCGGTGTAGTCGGCCAACTGTTGCTGGTCGCGGTGACTCAGCCGCGGCGTGAGCGCGTCGAAGCGATCTTGCATCCGATCGAGAATGCTCTGTCCATTCTTGAGCCGTTGCAACTCCGCTTCGACTTCGGTCGCCTTGCCGGCCAGGAACATGCGGGCGTACAGCTTGGAGGGACTCCAGTCGGCGCGAATCGGCGCGCCGCTTTGCGAGTGGGTCAGTCCGCCGGCGTCGTCGGTGGAGAGCGAAAGCAGCGGGATCCGCGTGGCCCCGGCCACATGCCGGGCCGCCAGAAAGTCCATCGAGACGGTGTTGCGAAACCCCGGTCGCCGCGGCTGCTTGGCGGCGGTCAGAAAGCATGCTTCCGAGGCGTGGTCGCCGCCGATGTCGGGATGCGAAATGCCGGAGAAGATCGTGTAATCTCCGCGCAATTCCGCCAGGATCTTCAGATACTCGCTCGGCGAGTAATCGCGGCCGGCCGTGGAGGGAAACAGCGAGGGACCGTACAGGCCGAACGCGGTGCAGACCGAGACCATCCGCCGCGGCGGCGTCGGCTCCGCGGCGCCCGCCAGGCTCTCCAGCCAGGGCAAGGCCAGCACGGCGCCGCTGGTGCGGAGAAAGTGACGACGATTGATGGAATACTGCATGAGTTGATCCTTACGGTTGTAATTCGTGGGGCTTGGCCCGCACCGGTTGGGCGAGCGGCACGACCGTACCGGGCGGCAAGTCGCCTTGTTCGTGGTAGATCGCCTTGCCCCAGGTGGCGGCGCGTTGGAAGTTCCACCCCGTCTCGAGAGGATTGACGCCGTCGATCAGTTGGCCCCTCCAGTTGCGTCCCTCGGGTCCGGCCCAATGCACCAGCCAGGTGCAGCCGAGCACGTCGTCCGCCCGCGGCGGGTCGTCGGCCGCGTTGAGCAACGACCAGGGAATCGCGTATTCGACCGTGTAGCCCCAACCATCGGGATGCTTGCGGAAGGCGCCCCGATAACCGGGCGGATTGACCACCGTGCCATGCCGATCCATGCCGTAGCGGATGTTCAGACAAGCAACGTCTTCCGGTTCATAGAACCACAGCATCAGAAACGCCAGCTTGTTATTATAGTCCTCGGCAACCAGGTCGCGGCGATATTCCGTGCCCGCACCTTCACCCCGCACCGGCCAGCCCATCGCGCGATCGGTCGAGATACGAAACGCCAGCCCGCCGCCGTTGCCGTACAGTTCCCGCCCTTCCCGCGGCGACACGACGCTGCGCATCGGAAACGGATCCCCCACCTCGGCCCCGATGTAAAGGTACTGCTGATCGTACATCATCGCCCCCCGCAGGTGATAAAAGGCGTCGTACGGCGGCTCGCAATGACTGGCGAACTGACCGCTGAGATCCCAGTCGTCCAGCGAGCCGTCGATCTTAACAGTCCCCGTCGCCGGGACGATGTGGATCGCATCGTAGTCGGCCAGGTTGTACGGTTGCACCTTCCGCCGGCCGGGATCGTTGGGGAACTCGGGGTCGTTCGGATCGGGCAGATAGCGCACGAAACGCTCCGGCCAGAAACTAATCTCCTGCGGATGGGCGCCGTCTCCGCGGGCGAACAGCACCGCCTGACCCGCCTCCAGTCGGCGGCCGGGTGTCTCTTCCGCCTCGTCCGATTTGCCGTTGGCGACCACTTCGCCCTCGAACACCTGCAATTCGGTGCCGACCAATTCCTCGGCATGCACGCCGAATTCGGTCCCCAGATCCATCACGTTGGCGTCCGCCGTCTCGCAGACAAAGCCGATCGCCGGCGGCGGCACGCGAAACACCACCCGCCCGCTGTGCAGGTAGGCCTTCATCGAATCGACCAGTTCCAATTCGGCCGGTCCGGCCAACACGGCCCGCACCCCGTTGTCGAAGATCAACTCGGCCATGCCCGCTTCCAAGGTCAAGCGGCGCGAACCAAGCCGGTCGCCGGCTTGCACCAGACTGGCGGCGTTCCATCGTTCGCCGACCGTTTGGGTAAGCTGGCAGAACGTGGCGAACTGATCCTGCCGCGAATCGGCCGGCCGGGCGTGCCGCAGGAACCAGGCGGCCCCCACCGCGACAGCCACCATGCTGGCGATCGAAAACAACGACAAGCCCCACAGAAAATGCAGACGCCGGGCCGGCGGAATGGTCATCCGCTGCGGCTCGCTGGCCGGGGCGGAGGCCGGCCGCGGCTTGGTCTCCGCGCCGCGGAACTCCCAGCAGAGCACCGCATGCAGGTCGACGTACTCCAGATACAGGTCTTGCGCCTGTGGATCATCCAACAGCAGTTGCGAAAGACGCGCCGTCTCTTCCGCCGAAGCCGTGCCGTAGGCCACGGCGTCGGCCAGCTTGCGCACCTGTTTGGCGGTGGATTGGTCGGGCATCATGCGGACTCCTCTTCGATCCGCCTGGATATAAAATTGTGCAACGCCGTGCGAATCCGTCGCAACAGCTTGTAGATCGCGTTGGGGGTCGACGATCGCACATCGGCGATCTGCTGAATCGTCCGGCTGCCGCCGTAGTAGCTCTCCACCACCTCGCGCTGGCCAGAGGGCAATTCTTGCAGGCAGGCCAGCAGTGCGTCGCGGCGAATGTCTGGCCGCTGCTGCTGTCGCTCGACGCTCCGCAAGTGCAGTTGCTCCATCACTGCTTCGTCGAGCAGCAGTTGGCTGTTCTCCATCTTGCGATAGTAGTTGCGCCAATGGTTGTGGGCGATGCCGCAGGCCCAAGGGAAGAAGTCGAGCGACGGGTCGTACCGCTCCCAGTTCTCCCACAACGTCAGGCAAGTCTGCTGGAAGATCTCCTCGGCGTCGGCCCGGTTGGGCACCAGCGACACCACGTAGCGAAACACCCGATGCTGCTCGCGCACGAGTCGTTCAGCAAACAGTTGATGTTTCTGTGTGTCCACGCTGGCAACCTCGGTCCGCGGATGGATGGAACGTTGAAATGCACTTAAAACTTATAGCGCGTCGGCTTCCAGGCGTCGTCGTGTATTTGGGGAACCGCCGGATCGATGGCGTCCGGCGACTCCGTGCGCACGCTGCCGTCGAGCCGCAACGTGTTGAGCGTGCCCACATGGCGGGGCCGAACCTCGTTGACGAACAGGTCGCGGGCGTCGGGGCCGACCACGTCGGCCACCGCCTTGGAATACTCGACCGCCAGAATCTTCCCGCCGTCTTGATACAGCCGATCGGCAACCGAGGTTATCGCATAACTCGACGTCTGTGACGACTCTGCCTGAAAAACGGAACCGGGCTTGAAGTTCGGCGGAGCAAATTCCCAACTGCCGTCGGGCCGCTTTAGTCCGTACTGGAAGCTCGCGTCTTTCCAAACGGCCTCGCAGCGAAACAGGCCGTCCGCCTGCGGATCGACCAGAATCACCAGATCCCCCCAGTCGAAGTCGGTGTAGTCCTCGAACTCCAGAAAATAACTGTCGGGGGTCGCCCGCGTCTTGCCCGTCTTCTGTTCCCAGAACTCCGGCCCGAAAGGTCCGGGGCCTTTGCTGCTGTCGCCCCCCGCGTTGCTCGCGTCGGCGATGCGGCAGCGGGGACCGGGGGTGAGCGGGATGTCGCGGGTGGTGCCGTTGACATGGTCGACCACGTGGAACTTCCACTCGGCCAGCGCCCCGGCGTCGCCGGTGACGGTCGACTCCTTCCCCTCGAATAGGTCGCTGGGACAAATGAACATCGATGTTTGATTCTCGATAAACGGCAACCATTGGCTGGTCCACGAGTTGACCTGGATCGATTCGTCCGTCGACCGTTGCGACAGGTAGATATGATAGCCTTGGCCCAACTGACGCATGTGGTTCTTGCATTGCGTGTTGCGGGCCGCCTCGCGGGCCGCCTGCACGGCCGGCAGCAGCAGCGAGATCAGCATCCCAATGATCGTAATCACGACCAACAACTCCACAAGTGTAAAACCGTGTGCGGGCCGGGAGAAGCCATCAAGTTGCTTGGCAAGTCCGCGGTGCGCGGTGCGCGATGCGACAGATTCCATGGGGTTGATCTCCTTAATTTCCGGCTTCGCCGCTTTGGGCGGCCAGCATATCCAAACGTTCGATCACACCGCTGCTTTGACTGCGGACTTGCCAGTCGCGCTGCAACTGGACGATCAATTGCCGCCGCCGCTGATCGTCCGTGTTGGAGTACAGCCCGACCTCCGCCCCCAGGATCCGCTCGACCGCGTTGACCGCCCGCCCGCGGACCAGGCCGGATTCGTGATTCATGGCGTCGATCATTTCCGGCATGCTGTGATGGTCCCAGATTTCGGCCAGTCCCTGCACGGCCACCGCGGTCACGGCCGCGTCTTGCGATTGCGCAAGCAGTTGCCGCAGTTCGACCCGCGCGGCATTGCCGCGTGCGGCCAACTGGCTGGCTGCGGCGGCCCGCTGTTGGGCATCGTCGGCCGAAAGCGCGACTTCCAGCAGATCTTGCGGCGAGAAGTCGGTTTTCCAGGGCCGCCAGTATACCAACAGCACAATCACCGCCAGCAGCACCGCGGCGCCGCCCAGGAGTCGAGTTGAACCAAGCTGCGCCATAAGGGGAGAATTTCAACCTGGGGAAATCGAGTTTT